>JADFON010000029.1 GCA_022562855.1 Candidatus Zhuqueibacterota bacterium
AGAATAAAGATTCGACAAATGCTTTGCAAACTTGCGAACTTCCTTGACGTGTTTATCGCTGACTATTTTTTTATTACGTGTGGTCCGTCTGTTCTTGGATAAATTTAATGAGCTCAGAAAATTCGGTTTCGGTTGTTTTTTTTTGTTCGAAAATTTATGCAATTTGAACAGCTTTCGGGCAAGAAGCGCTACAACTAATGCCAAAGCCGCTACTATTGAATACATGACAATTAATACGTAAACTTCTGTGCCGGTTTTTCTAAGCAATTCCTGAAATCCGATCATCATTCCATTGTCAGCGGGTATATCGTCCGGAAGTTCAATTTGGGAAATACTTTGAATGCCGGCTGCAGGAATGTTTGCAATTATTTGTTCTTCCCTGTTCTCCGTTACGATAGGCTGCACAATGGGACCGGAATTTTCAGTTTCCGAATCCCCGGAGAGATTATTTGCCGGGCTTTCAACAATCAATTCATCTGATGAATTATCATTCCCATTTTGGCTGTTTATGAAAAGCTGAACCGAACCATCTATCCCCACTTCATCTGACCCATCATTATCCTGAACATTATTCCTGTCAATCTCGTTCGCAACCGGAATACTCCTGGTATCCGCATTCGCAAGGTAGTCAACCACGTGAATTATTTTAGTCCTGACATTATTATCCTGCGGTCTAAGGTCTTGCGCACTTTGATACTGTAAAAGCGCTTTTGAATATTCCTGCCGTTTCTCGTATTCCAAACCCCTATACATCAACTCTTTGAAATCAGGCTTCCCGATAGCAAAATAAACATCAAGAATGAGCTGTCTGTTGTTGTTCCACATGAAAGCATTTATCTTGAAGTCTTTTTTTGTTGTTATCAATAGGCGTGTATTCCCATCTGAATACTGTAATTCCGATTTATCAATCAAATAACCTTTTAAATTACCTTTTTCTCCATATGAATCATTATTAAATGACAAACCGTGCAACATCACCGAAATAACTTTATCTTCCCAATCCTCAATTATCGAATAGCTGTTTGTAGAGGATATATCAATTTCAAACCGTGATTTTTCTCCGGTAAAATGGTGGCGGATTCCGGGAGAAAGTTCCTGACCGATAATATCGATTACAAGCATACCGACTAATAAGATGCAAATCGCCATAATTACCAGGTATTTTCCCAGTTCTTTAAAAGCGTTTCGCGAGAGAACTATATATACCATATCTTTCATAAAATTTGTTTCCCGATGCAGATCGCTACTTCTTGATGTTTGCTTTATTCTTTCCAACCATGTCGATTCCAATATCCGACAATTTTTCCAGGGATTCGATATCGTGAGGAGTAAATTCGTGTTTCGGTTTTGAAGTATACAACACAAATAATCCTCTATTATCTGACTTTAAATATAATGGAATAATAATCAAATTCCGTTCATCTGTTTTTTGTTTATCGCCACCGACAGTTTCGAGGTCTTCAATAATTACCACCCTGTTTTCCTCGAATATCCAGTCGATTATTCCTTCCTCCATGTAGGCTGTAAGTTTGGATTCTAATCCTGAATCTTTGTCTTCAAATATCGGCGATAAACCGGTTGTATTCTTTTTGAGTAAGTAAATATTACTTCTTTCAACCGGGATTAAATTTCCCTCAAGATTTCTTAAAGCGGAAAGAATTTCCTTTGGATTATCTTTTTGTCGAACCGCTTTAGTCATAGCTGTTTTAGAGCTAAATCAATTGAATAATTGACCTTATTATTACGCTCTTTCCTTTACTGTTGCAAATTTATTGCCAAAAAACCACGATTTGGAGATTTTCTTTGTCGGCAGTATTAAAATAAACCTTTAATCAAAGGGGAAATTATTTTGGTGCATTCAACGGAGAACCTTTAATCCTCACCAAAATCTCAAACAATCCTGAGAATTTCAGCAGCATTCAACTTATTTAACAGTCGGATTAGTGCATTTACAGATTTTTATTACACGTAGGCACGTTCGGGTGCGGATCTGCCCTGGATAAGAGTAATAAACGACTCCGCTTTTCCCAATTCGGTATTTACCAGTTCCGCGTAGTATTCCATGTCTATTTTGTCACCTTTGTACCTGACATTAAGGTTATGCAACGTTTTGCTGCTTAGTTCCGGGATAACCGAATCACCGGAATAACCAATACCACGCCACTTACACAAAAAATCTGCAAATTGAACAATAGAGGCTATCTGGGTTTGCTCCGGAGCATTGTCCGGGGTATGATGATACTTGATCACTTCGACTAATTGGGAGGGGAGATTCCATTTTTCTGTGAGCCAACTGCCAATGACCGCATGACCCACTCCAATGACATTTTTCTCGGCTTTAACAAAACTCTCATTATTCTTTTTTATTCTTTCAATAATTTCGTTAAACTCGTTGGGAAAATATTGATTTAGAATTAGCTTTCCAATATCGTGCAATAATCCGGCAACGAATACCTCACCCGAAATGCGGTAATTGAGCTCACGTGCTATTCTTTTACCGATTACCCCACACCCAATGGAATGCTCCCAGAAGAGACTCATGTCAAACGAACTATTTCCACTTCTTCTTTTGAACCGATCGATTATTGAAGCGCTGAGTCCCAGGTCTTTAATCGTATCGAATCCAAGAACGACTATAGCAAGATTAATTGTTCCGATTCTCCTCGGGAATCCATAATATGCGGAATTTGCGAGTTTCAGAATCTTGGCTGTTAGCACCTGGTCGGTTGAGATTAGTTTTGTAAGTTGTGAAGCTGACGTGCGGGGATTATCGATCAGTTCGATCATCTGCGCGATGATCGTAGGTAATGCAGGTAAGCTGAGTACGTTCTGCGCAATTCGCTTTATTTGTTCGTTCTGATACCTTTTGTTCACCATTTATATGGTCAATATGTATTAAAAACTACACAAGAAACAAATTAAATATGAATTCAGAATCTAAGCCTTTATGTCAATATGATTAGGCGATACGGTACCGGCATTATCTTTCATGTTTTCGCTTACTTCTTCGCCGGTTTCTTCTTTTTTCCGCTTCTTTCTTTTGCGGTTTTTTTCTCTTTCCTTTTCAAGTTGAATCTTAGCTTGTTCAGTCTGATCAGTTTCCTGTGTTTCGTTTAATTTAGCATCAACATCCTGTTTCTGAATCGTCGCTGCCTGCCGTTGTTCATTATCGGCTTGTGCGTGTCTTGTCTGGTATGCTCGTTCAACTGCCGGGGCTTGCGTATGAACTATTTGGATTTCAACACTGCGCATTTTTGCACCCCCGGAGTGTCAATAAATTAAACTCTATCTACTAACTCTCCATTATTTTATTAGTATATTCTTTTAAATCAATGACTATCATCAAGTTTTATCTCATTTGTATTATCGTAAGAAATCCGCTATGCTTTAATCGCTTCTTTCAGTTTTCCGCGCAGGCTCAATATTGTTTTGGTATGGATTTGCGAAATCCTCGACTCAGACAATTGAAGCACCTGTCCGATTTCCTTCAAGGTCAATTCTTCATAATAATACAACGCTATGACTAATCTCTCGGTTTCGGGCAGATCGTCAATAGCCCTGATTATCATTTCTTTTAATTCTTCCTTGTTGATTGCCTCGTCGGGTTCCTCTTCATCTTTATCTTCAATTACCTCGTGAAGCTCTCCCTTGCCGCCTTCATCGTTATAAATCACATTGTCAAGCGAAATCAGCGAAACAGCGCTTACCTCCTTCAGGAGGTTGAAGTATTCGCTCATGGAAATATTCATTTTATTGGAAATCTCTTCATCGGTCGCCGGACCCCCTTTGCTATTCTCAATTTTGCGGATTACTTTTTCCAGTTCTCTGGATTTGCTCCTTATCGATCGGGGTATCCAGTCAAGTTTCCTTAATTCGTCGAGCATAGCTCCCTTTATCCGCGGAATTGCATAACTTTCAAATTTGACGCCGTATTTAGGATCATACCTGTCTATTGCATCTATAAGACCCATGATACCCGCACTTTCGAGATCATCGGATTCGACAGACGGAGGCAGGGTAATCATCAGCCTTCCTGCGACAAACTTGACCAGATTAGCATACTTCAAAATAATCTGTTCTTTAATTTTCGCATTAGGCGATAATTTATACTTATCCCATAAGGGGTCCAACTGAAAACTCATGCCAAATTCCTTCTTCTACCCTATTCAAAATCTTCCTCGTTCTCTCCTGCTTCTTCGGTTTCAACCCTTAACTGTTCTGTTGTTTTAATGATGATTACAGCCATCAATACCAGAACCGCCTCCACCCCGAGAAATGCCGTAAACGACCGGAAAATCAGGTTGTTAAATCCCATTGTAAACAAGGGCATTTCTCTGAAAGCGCCTACCAAAAAAGTGAAAGTAAAAACTAATATACCAAGTTTTAATATTAGAATTTTCATGCTTTAATCCAAGAAAAATTTAATTGAAAAGCGATAATTCCGATACTCTTTGAAAAAAAGAGCTGTGATGCTCCTCACATTTTATATCACCCCGCGTTACGATTCGTTCCATTAAGTTGTCAATACAGCGCGAAGCGGGACTATTTGGATAAGATAACACCATCGGCTTCTGCTGCATTGTTGCCCTTATGATGTTTTTGTCACTAACAATATAGTTTAAAAAATTAATTTTTATTTTTAAGAACCTTTGTACTACCAAATTGAACTTTGAAAAAATGTCCTTTGCATGTTCCAATGAATTTACCTGGTTTACCACAATATTTATGCCAACTTTTTTTTCCTGCAACGTCAATATTTTTAGCAATGCATATGAGTCGGCAATTGACGTCGGCTCCGGAGTAATGATAAGTAAGACTTTCGATGCATAAATTAGGAAGTCAAGAACCTGCTTATCGATTCCGGCGGGTGTATCCAAAATTATATAATCGTAATTATATTCCAGCGAAGAAAGCTGCCTGATTATATTGTTCTTCTTGTCTTCCGGCAGGTTGGTGAGTTCGGCAAATCCCGATCCTCCCGGCAAAACATGTAAACCCTCCGGACCGGTATAAATCACCTCGCTTATCTGGTATCCTTTTATTATTGCATCGGCGAGACTTCTCGAAGGCGCATGACCCATAAGAATGTTTGTATTGGCAAGGTTGATGTCTGCATCCATAAGAAGAACCTTATATCCTGCCTGTTTCATTTTCAGAGCGACATTTACAGCTATATGTGACTTCCCCACACCGCCTTTACCGCTGGTAACGGCGAACACTTTTGCCCGCGAATTTTTTCTTAAATCAGGGTCAAAATAGTCATTATGGTCTTTCTTTATTTCTGTTGCTATTTCACGCAACCGCGTTGCTTGATCCTGCATCAGTTACTTTTCCTCCTGACTATCATTCGCGCTAATTTTTCCCTTGAAGCACGCTCTATATCTTCCGGGACGTTTTGTCCTGTCGTGATATACGATACCGGTTTTTTCACCTTTGAGAGCAGGTTCAGTATCATTCCAAGGCTCGTTGTTTCATCAATTTTTGTCAGGAGAAGTCTGTTATATTTTAGTTTTGAGAACTTTGCAGCCGCATCGACAAGATCGCCGAATCTCGTTGTAATGCTCAGAACAAGATGTGTCTCGTCCGGCTGAGCATTCAAGACAAGCTTTTGCATTTCCGAGAGCCGTTGACTATCCTGCTGGCTCCTGCCGGTTGTGTCAATGTAAATAATGTCCATATCATGATAGTTCTTAACAGCTTTTTTCATATCTTCAGGGGTATAGACGACAGTAAGGGGTATTTCTGCAATATTCGCAAATGTTCTTAGTTGGTCAATAGCTCCGATTCTGAAGGTGTCGGATGAAACCAGCGCTACTTTTTTCTTATTCATCAACTTTTGGTTTGTTGCCAATTTCGCTATAGTCGTCGTCTTACCTACTCCGGTCGGTCCAACAAGCATAATCACTTTTGGTCTTCCGGCAATCGTTCGCTGTTCATTGTTCACGGTTATCATCGATCCGATTTTCTTCAATAATACTGATAACACGATTCGCAAATCACGGTTTTGTTCCTGGGTTAATTCATTATGTATTTCTTCGACTAACGATCTGGCAAGGTATTCTTCAACCTCGTTATCGAGAAGCTGTTTCATGACAATTTGAAGATTTTGCGGGAATGCGGGAACGCTTTGATATTTTAGAAAACTACTTACTTGTGCGACACTCTGTTTCAATTCATCCATATCAGCTTGCAAAGTCATCAGGTTACTACCGGGTGCAGAGGGGCGGTAAAAAGATCTTTCCGGTACAGCAGCCTGAGATACCGTCGATACCGCAGGAGAATGCGTGGTCGTATAAGGCGTTATCGGTTTTGCCCCTTTATCTATCGCAGCCAGAACTTCTATCTCTTCCTTGCCCGAAAAATCGAGTAAGTTTCCGGACTTTACTTTAGTGGATTTGAGTATGACTGCATCGGAACCAAGTTCTTTTTTGGTTTTTGCAATCGCTTCTTTTAAAGTTGGCGCTACAAATTTCTTAATCATCATAAGTGCTGATACCTCCCTCCGATTCTACCTTTACGGTTGGGGTTAGTTCGCCGTAGGATAGTGTTATTAGACCCGGCAGCACCGATTCTATCAATGAATGAAAGTGCATTCTGATACCGGGTGAGGTTATTATAATTGGTGAATATCCTTTTGAAACCATTTCTTCAATTTTTGCGGATAATTGTTTGAGTATTTTATCCATAACATCCGGTGGCAGGCTCATAGCCCCGCCAACCTTTGCCGCTTCTTTTACCAGGTCATCGATCGTCTGTTCATCGCGGGGGTCGAGAGTCAAAGCATGTATCTTGTCATCGTCGGATTTGAACATCTGCGTGATAGTATGGCTTAAAGACCGACGGACATATTCCGTCAATATCGTAACATCCCTTGTTGTGGGTATATAATCTGCCAGGGTTTCAAGAATAGTTATCATGTCACGTATGGGAATTCTTTCTTTGAGCAGGTTCTGGAGCACTTTTTGTACCGCCCCCACACTGATTTGAGGTATAACTTCTTCTACAACAGTCGCATTTTCTTTCTTTATATTATCGAGTAGTGACTTAGTATCCTGCCTGCTGACAATATTTGCTGCGTTATTCTTTATTATTTCCATGAGATGAGTTGCAATAACCGCAGACGCTTCAACTACCGTATAGCCGGCTAATTCCGCTTCTTCTTTCTTCTCCTCTTCGATCCAGTATGCTTTCAATCCAAAGGCAGGTTCGGTTGTCTCTGTCCCTTCAAGATCCGATGTAGCCGTACCGGGGTTCATAGCAAGATGCATTCCAGGATATACTTCATATCTCGATATCTCGACACCCCGTATCTTAAATACATATTCATTTGTGTCCAACTGAACATTATCCCGTATCCGTATCGGCGGTACAACAAAACCCATTTCGGATGCTATTTGCTTACGCATCGTCTTAACACGTCCGAGCAGATCGCCCCCTTGTTCCACATCCACAAGAGGTATTAAACCGTACCCGATCTCCAATTCAAGAGGATCGACCTGCAAATAACCCTCAATTTTTTCTTCCGGCTCCGGTGGAGCCACCTCTTCATCGGCAATTTTTTCAGCACTAACCTTCTGTGATTGCATACTAAGGTATCCCATACCCGCGGAAATTAAACAAAGAATAAAAAACGGAATAAACGGCAATCCCGGCGCCGCTCCAAAAACGAAAAGTGCACCGGAAACTATAAAGAGCGCTTTGGGTTGCGCAAGCAACTGTTTCTGTAAATCAGTTCCGAGATTTGATTCTGACGCCGCACGCGTCACAAGGATACCCGCGGCTGTTGAAACGATGAGCGCAGGAATTTGAGATACAAGACCGTCACCGATCGTCAATATGGAATAAGTCTGGATTGATTCGGTAAAAGACATATCCATTTGAATTATACCGATAAAAAATCCAGCCAATAAATTTATTCCGGTTATGATGAGAGATGCTATGGCGTCACCTTTTACAAACTTGGCGGCACCGTCCATTGCTCCGTGGAATTCTGCCTCACGCGATATTTCCTGTCTCCGGATCCGGGCTTCTTCGTCCGTAATCCCTCCCGCATTTAAATCAGCATCTATCGCCATCTGCTTTCCAGGCATCGCATCAAGCGTAAAACGAGCCGCAACTTCGGCTATACGTCCGGCGCCTTTGACAATAACAAGGAAATTTATGAGAACAAGAATAATGAATATTATAAATCCGACAACATAATTCCCCTGGGTAACATATGTTCCAAAGGATTCAATTACCTCACCTGCGTATGCCTCCCCGAGGATCAGACGCGTGGAAGCAACATTCAGCGAGAGACGAAACAATGTTAAAATCAGTAATAAACCTGGAAATACTGCCAGATCCAGTGGCTTAACGATATATAACGCCACAATTAACACCACCAGTGAAAAGGTGATGTCAAATGTTAATAGAATATCGAGTATCCACGTCGGCAGCGGTATCAACATCAGGATCAAGATACCGATAACCGCGATTGCGAGAAAAACGTCGCTATTCTTGGTTATTGCTTTAAATAACCTACTTGAGGTTGTTGCTTCCATTGATTTTAAGCCGTTTTATTGTTTTTAAGACGGTATACATAAGCAAGAATTTCCGCTACTGCCTTGAACAGTTGGTCGGGTATAAAATCGCCGACATCGACGGCTTTAAAAAGCGCCCAGGCTAACGGTTTGTCTTCTACTATAGGTACATCATTTTCAAGTGCAATTTTTCTTATCTTAATTGCCACTTTCTTCCTGCCTTTTGCGATTACTTTCGGGGATTCCATATCCCCCGGCGTATACTTTAATGCGATAGCCACCTCTACCGGGTTTGTAATAACAACATCCGCTTCAGGCACTTCGTCCATCATCCGGCGCCGGGACATCTCCCGCTGAATACTTCTTATGCGCGCCTTTATGTTTGGATCACCTTCCATTTGCTTTACTTCTTCTTTGATTTCCTGTTTTGTCATTCGAATACTTTTTTCATAATCGAATTTTTGAAATATAAAATCTAAAATAGCAATAATAATAAGCGCCGCCGTAATTTTCAGACCCAATACAAATGCAGCCGAGCCGACAAAACCTAAAACCTGCATAGCCGACTGGTCCATCAAGGGCACATAATCTTCAATCTCACTTTTGATAGAATAATAAGCGATTAATCCTATCAATACAATCTTGAAAATGTTCTTAATGAGTTCAACAAATGCCTTTTTTGAAAATAGAACTCTTTTAATTCCCGATAGAGGATTGATTTTCGAGAATTTCGGTTTTATCGGTTCAAATGTAAAAAGAGGACCGACTTGCAGTAAATTGATTGCCAGACCTACCACCATGATCGTCCCGGCAAACGGCAGAAGAATAGTCAGGAAACCGGTAGCGGCAATACTTAGATAGTCCTGCAAGTTATTCGCGTTTATATTTATTACATTAATATTTTCAAAGATCAACCTGCTGTAAAGGGACAATTTGTCTATCATGGATCCACCGGCAAAGTAAAAAAACAACACTGAGACCAACAAAATAGCCGAAGAATTTACTTCAGTACTCTTTGCAACTTGACCCTTTTTTCGGGCATCCTCTCTCCTTTTTGGAGTTGCCGGTTCGGTGCGGTCTTGTGCTTGATTTTCACCCTTTTCCGCCATCGCAAACTATCCTACCGTTAACCCATCACTTGTATGATTTTCAGAATCGACACCTCAAACTCATCCATCAATTTTCCAAATACATAAGTAAATAATGGCAAAGACAATCCCAGCATTAACATTCCTACAGATATTTTGAGCGGAAAACCGACGATAAAGATATTCATTTGCGGAACTGTTCTTGCAATAATTCCCATGACGAAACTTGTCAAAAAAAGAGCAACCAATATCGGACCACCGATTTGCAGCGCTATTTTAAAAATTGTTGTACTCATTGCTATTATCTGGTCTGTTACTAAACTTGTAAAATTTGCCGTCCCTAACGGAATCACAATAAAACTGCTTCGTAAAGCGTTAAGCAAAAAATGATGCCCGTTAATTATCAAAAACAAGAGCAACGAAATGACGTATTTGAATTGAGCCATTATCGATACCTGATCACCCGACAGAGGATCAATAATATTGACTATCCCGAAACCCATATCAAGCCCGATGAGTTCGCCCGCCATTTGTATCCCGACAAACATGAAATTCGTTGCCAATCCGATTATGAGTCCGACTATCACTTCCTTAAGCACCATCACAAAAAACGGCAAAAAATCTATGGGAATCAGGAAATCTCCTGCCTCGATCAGTGGAAACAATACCCAACTGACAAAAAAAGCCAGACCCGCTTTTACCGGAATCGGAATTGACGAATAGCCAAAAATCGGCACCGTTGAAAGGATCGTTGCTATTCTGACAAATCCAATGAAAAAGACTATAAACTGGTGATACGTTATGTTTTGAAATTCCATATCAATGAGCGATCAGTTGAATCGATCTGAACAATTCCTCCGTAAACAATTGCATTACCTGCAGAATCCAGGGGGCAAAAACGACTAATGAAACTATCACGATTACGATTTTCGGTATAAATGTAAGCGTCATTTCGTTAATGGATGTCACTGCTTGAAAAATACCAATCGCAAGACCGACAATCAGCGCCAGTCCAAGCATAGGTGAAGACACCAGCAAAACCGTAAATACGGCAGTTTGAGCAATGTTTATTACAAATTCTTCAGTCATATCACTATTGCCTTCTTATAATTTATTTAAACACTCATTAAGCTATTTGATATCTACCATTTCCTCGTTATCCGAAACTGGTAACAATAGACGTGACAATTAAGTACCAGCCGTCCACCAGGACAAACAAAAGAACTTTAAAGGGTAATGAAATCATTATCGGAGGCAGCATCAACATACCCATAGACATGAGGATGGATGCAACAATCATATCAATCATAAGAAACGTGACATATATCACGAATCCGATTTGAAAGGCAATCCGTAGTTCTGATACAACAAACGCCGGCACAAGAGCCTGCAACGGTATATCCTCCGGTGTTGCCGGTTTTTCCTCACTGGCAAATCTCATAAATAGCATCAAATCCTTGTCGCGCGTTGTCTCAAGCATAAACCGCTTGATGGGTTTAATCGCCTCTGCAAATGCTACGGTATCGGATATCTCTTCGGCAAGATACGGTTGTAATGCTGTGTCATTTATTTGCTTCCATACCGGACCCATAATAAAAAAAGTAAGAAAGAGCGCCAGACCGATCAATATCTGGTTTGATGGCATTTGTTGAGTACCCAATGCCTGCCTGATAAAATGAAATATAATTACAATTCTAGTAAACGCTGTGGTAAGTATGAGAATCGCCGGCGCAAGAGACAGGATTGTCAGTAATGCTAATATTTGGAGCGAAATAGCCACATCCCCCGTATCCCTCGCTTCATCGAAGCTGAACGATATATTTGGCAGTGTCAACAGTTTGTCTTGGGCAAATAATGTATTATTACCAAGGATAAATACGAGAAACACGAATAAAACTATTGTAAATATATTTTTTTTCATCATTTAGGACGTTTTAAAAATTTTGATAATATTTCCCCGAATTGATTTCCGGCAGAATTCGACACATTTTTTTCCTCTAAACTACCCCGGATAAACTCTTCATAAGCCTCCTTTTCCAATTCTGTTATCAGGTTCATTTGAGATTCTGTAGCTGACAAAACTAATATTTTCCCTGCAGCCTCAACTAACAATAAGGATTTTTTCGGGCCCACATACGTTGTGCTCAAAACTTGAATAGCTTTATTCCTGCTGGTAAACTCCCGCCTGTTGTAAACAAATTTTCTGAGTAAATAGACCGAAGCAAAGATCAACACAACTACAAG
>JADFON010000425.1 GCA_022562855.1 Candidatus Zhuqueibacterota bacterium
TTGCCTGTCCTACCGACAGGATAATCGTGTCCGCTTCGAGTTCCAACGTCTCCGATTCGTCAAACTTTGGGGCAAATTTCTTATTTTCATCGAATACCCTTGTGCATTTTATAAATTTAATTCCTTTTACTTTACCGGAATCATCGAGTAGTATGTCTTTCGGTCCCCAGGAGTTGTGCCTGGTGACCCCCTCGTCCGAACCTTCTTCAATCTCTATAGTGTCGGCGGGCATTTCTTCAAACGATTCCAAGCATACAAGGTGGACTTCCTTGACCCCTGCCTGACGAATCGCGGTTCTTGAAACGTCGTATTCGGTTTGCCTGACAACGGTCCGCGCAACATCGTATGCTACGTTTCCGCCTCCGATGACGACAACCTTGCCGCCAAGTTTTACATCTTCGTGCAGGGAAATATCACGAAGAAAATCGACTCCTCCGAGTACCCCATCTGCATCGAGATTCGACAGCGGTATTTTTCGGGATTTCTTGGCGCCGACGGCTATTAAGATTGCATGGTGTTTATTGCGAAGTTCATCAAATGTTATATCCGCGCCTATCTTTATATTGCAGATAATTTCCGTACCGAGAGCCTTGATCAGTTCGATCTCCGCTTCAATAAGACCGCGTGGAAGACGGTACTCAGGAACACCGAGAAAGAGCATCCCGGCAGGAACGGGTTCCATTTCATATACAACAGGCTTTATACCCATGAGGCATAAGTCGTGTGCGGCGGATAATCCGGCGGGTCCCGCGCCGATTATTCCGACCGATGGCGCGTCTTCCGGGATTGAAAATTCTGCATTTTTAAAATGCTCTGCCAAGCTGCCAAAATTTTCGATACCATCACATTCATAATCCCTTTTCAACAATTTCTTTAGAAAATTGACCGGACCTTTTTCGAATTCCTGCGATTCCGCCCCGAATTTTTCCGTTACAAACCGTTTGAGCGCTCTTATCGAAACCGCTTCATCGAGGTCGCCCCTCCTGCATGAGGCTTCGCATGGCGCTCCGCAGATTCGTCCGCAGATAGAGGCAAACGGATTAGGGGCACGCGCTATGAGATAGGCTTTTTCGAAATCTCCTTCAGCGATCGCCCGCACGTATCCCCGGGCGTCGGTATGAACAGGGCAGGCATACTGGCATTTTATCTGCTTCTTCCAGTATTCGTTGCCGGGAATTTCAACATTGTATTGTGTACTCAAAACAATCTCCGTTGATCGAAACAGGTTATGATTGTCACCGGTGTCTGAATTAACATTTTGAATCACAGACAAAGATCAAGTAACGTGCGTCTTTCGTCCGGGGTCGTTACAGAATCAATCGCCGGGAAGAATAAGGCTTCCTCCCGTTTATCATGATGCGAAAATACCTTTTTGAACATCGTTTCGGAATCCAGTATCTCGATTATATTCTTTTTATCCACACACGGTCTCGATATCAGAATTTCCAGATTTTTCCGTAAATCGCAGAGAAGATTTACCAGTTTTCTATGCTCGTTAATAAATATTTCCGGCGCTCCCCCTTTGGAAAAATCAGTCATCTTATAAATGGGCATAAGGTGTTCTTCTTCCAATTCGATGTGTTTTTTTAATTCGACTTCGAATTGCAATAGAACCTGAAGCGCCCGGGATACATCGAGATCCAACAATGCTTCCTGGTGATTATAGAATAGTTCTTCAAGGTGTCTGTGAGTATCCAATAATTCAGAAAAACTTGATTGGTTTTTTGTGCCGTTGACGGCGCTTTTTTGAGTCATGATTAGTCACCTGTCTTAACTTTAAAATTCAATTTCCATGTCTTATTATTATATTATAAGACATTATTATCTTTTATTTTTAAAAAAATATGTTTTTTTCTTCTTTTTCGAGTTGGAGTTTCATACCGGCGCCGAGTTCGGAGATAGATTTCGATAGGATCGAATCGATGATTTTCTTTTTGATTTCGGACCATGATTCGTGGAGCGGACACGGGTTGTGATCGTCACATTTCTCAAAGCCCATCACACATTTATCCAGGGCGTACAATCCGTCTATCCCCTCAACGATATCCTTCAGCGCTATAGTATCGGCTGCTCTGCCGAGCTTGAATCCGCCATTGGGTCCTTTTATCGATGATAGAATTCCCCTTCTCGCAAGACATTGCAGTATTTTTGCGAGGTATGGAGAAGGGATATTGAGCTTTTCGGAAATTTCTTTGATAGACACCAATTTGCCGGATGAAAGGAAGGAAATATAAAATGTTGCCTGGATCCCGTATTCGCATGACCTGCTGAGGAGAATAGACATTGCTTATACCCTATATAAATAATAAAAGACCGTTATATCCTAATATAGATAATGTTTTCTTTTTTGTCAAGAAAAAAATGGAAATAATTAAGGATATTTTGATTTGATTGATGAGGTGTTGTGGATTGGAATTACGGGGTAAAAAATAATTTCATTTGATTTGGGCTCTCACCTTTGTTTGTGCTTTCAATTGTATGCGATTTATTATCAAAGCGTTTTTCGATTTCATCTGTTACAAATCCTGAA
>JADFON010000426.1 GCA_022562855.1 Candidatus Zhuqueibacterota bacterium
TCCAATGGAAATCGCCGTTGCGATACATTCCTTTTCAACAAGCAAAACCTCTCTGTCATGTAACTGCCGGGGTTCGGGTAACATCTCTTCTTCTCTTCCGGCGGGAAGCGCAGCCAAAAAATCGTTTTCAGAACGACTCAGCGATCCGGAAGGATAACCCCCCGCAAGACCTATTATAATATTTTCTTTTGTGTAATTTTTCTGATAGAACGCCGTGACGTCTTCGAGTTCAATGGCATCTAATCCCGTTTCCGTGCCCATCTCGGTATGTTCGTATGGATGTCCTTCGTACAACATGAAATTCAAAGACTGTTTGCCAAGTTCTTCATCGTTATTGCTGCGAAGTGTAGAAACTATACTGTTCTTCAATATTTCTTTGTTTCTCTGAAAATCTTCAGGATCAAATCGAGGATTCAATATCAGTTCCGAATAGATTGCGTAAAATTCATCAAGATGGTCACGGTGGACTTCCGCGATAAAAGTTGTTATCTCTTTGTCATATTGGGCATTTATAGAGGCGCCCCAGGGATATAATTTCTTCGATATTTCCTCATACGTCATGTCCTGTGTGCCGCCCTGCCCGATGGTGAGGGCAGTCAACGCATTGAGTCCTTCTTTACCTTCCGGGTCGTTGATTGACCCGGTCCGGAATGCAATGCGGAAAGTGATGAGGGGAGAGTCAGGTGTATTCAATCCGATACTTACAGAACTTCCATCGGACAGGTTGCCGCAGAATAAAACCGCTGTCAATAGGGAGAATATAAAGACTCTTCCGGTTATTTTCAGGTTCATCTTAATTTCCTCCATAGGTCAGTATAACAACCGAACGGTTTTCAACAGCAAAGTACTTTTTTGCGACATTCATAATATCTTCTGCAGTTACCCGTCCATACAGTTCATACACGCGATTTACTGTTTCAGGGTCTTCTGTAAGCTGTAAATAGTGTCCAATAGTTGTCGCTATATTGTTGGGATTGTTCATTCCCATTGCAAAAGAATATCTCATAAAAGATTTTGTTTCACTGAGTGTCTGAGGATCAATAGGCGTGGTTTTTCGCGTTTCGATTTCGGCAAAAATTGCATCGCGGACATATTCAACCTGGTCAGGTTTTGTAACACGTACGACAATTTCGAATAGCGGAGGATCCCGGTGGTCAACGGCGCCTCCCTGGAGAACATCCACTACCTGTTCCCGGACAAACAGTTTTTGAAAAAGCGGAGAATTCTGTGAAAAAAGAAGCTGCGAGAGAATATCCATTGCAGGCATTTCAATATTTGTATCCGAAAAAGCCGGTGCATGGTATCCAATCAGAATATACGGTATAGTTCTGTTTCGCCACGATACCCGTGCTGTCATTTCCTTAGTTTGCGGCGGCTCAACAGGGACATCCGGTTTGAAATTTCCACGTTCCCAGTTGCCGTAGTATTGCTCGGCAAGGTTTTTCAATTTGGATTGCTGAAAATCCCCTACCACAACAACAATACAATTTTCCGGTCGGTAATACCTGTCATAAAACTGAAGACTGTAGTCGTAATTATTGCCCATATTCCTGATATCCTCCAAAAGCCCGATGGTCGTATGCTTGTAGCTATGTGTTGTGAAAGCAATATCGTGCAGTTTTTCGGTAAGGACCAGGAATGGATTGGAAAAGTTCAAATTATACTCGCCGAGAATCGCACCTGCTTCGGTCCTGAAATCGTCCTGTGTGTATTTCAGATTCAAAAACCGGTCGGATTCGATATCCATAATTGTCTCGAGCGCATCGGCGCTGGCGACGATATGATAGGCTGTCCAGTCATCGGTAGTAAACGCATTGGAGTCTGCGCCCATCCTCTTTATAACAGCGTTGTATTCTTCTGTGGAATATTTCTCTGTCCCTCTGAACATCATATGCTCGAAGAAATGGGCGTAGCCGGAAAAACCCGGTTCAACTTCGTTACGGGAGCCGGTCCTGACTATCGTGTAATAGGCGACAATACCCGGACTGTCATAATCGATCCCGACCACCTTCAGACCGTTATCCAGTTCAAAAACCGAAACCGGAAACGGAAATATTTTATGTTTCTCTTGTGCAAGAGAATTAGAAACTAAAAAACCGAAAAATACTAATTTTAGAATTATGATTTTATTGTTCATAATAAATTCCTGAACCAAATTATCATTTGACAAATTTTAATTTTTTTAGCAAATCTGCGGCATTGTCTATGTCTTCTTTTTCAACTTTCCAATTAAAAGACCTGGCTTTTTTTGCAATCTCACTCGTCGTTATACCTTTCTTTCCTTCATTTCTTAAAACAAATAAAGCTTTTGCCGCTAAAGACAATTTTTTGTAATCAGGATCTCCATTTTCTTTAATACTATCACTAAACTCTTTGATTTTTTTGAAAGCTCTTTTGTTATCAGTGATTAACTCATTGGCTAATTCCTTTCCATCATCGGAAAGAATATAATCACATCTTTTCATTTCCATACCATATTGGTCTATTCCATAAATGTGTGAACTCATTAAGACCATTTCTGTACCGAT
>JADFON010000427.1 GCA_022562855.1 Candidatus Zhuqueibacterota bacterium
CCCGAACCGCGCTGGTCCCAGAATACTATATAATAATCGTCCTCGTGCAATACCGATAGATTCAAAAAGCTCCTGTAATCCCTGCCGGGACCGTCATGGAGAATAATGACAACCTGGTTATCCGGGTCGCCGAAAGTTTCGGCGTGAAATACGGTTCCGTTCAACTCTAAACGGGGGATAGTCGGGTCTTCCGTAACGGTTTTCGGCACCAAATTGCCGGGTTCATTCGGGTCTAATAAGTTAGTACATCCGAAAAGTGATAAAACCGTCACAATTACAAAAAGGAAATCCAATTTCATACAGCCTCCTGGCAGCAACCGGATGTACATTGAGCAACCGGGTAATAACTGCGATTAAATAGTTCAGGATTTGGTTATCGCACCGACATTATAAGCAGCAACAGAATTTTACTTCCACCGTACGACACCCGCTTTTATAAGGTCTTCGATATAACGGGTAACAACCTCTATCGGTACGGGACCATATTCAGCGCTGAGCGCGCTTCGAATGGATGTAACATTTAACGTCCCGTTAATAAAATTATGAAGTTCGAACCGCCTGTTACCGGTCAGGGTAAAATCGCTTGAGTTGTACCATGCGGCGTCCGCGGGATCGAGCCTGTTCTCGGGGATGCCGGAGGCTAACGGTCCTCTTGTCAACCTCACCGGGACGCGGGTATCTATACTAAACTTTGGGTAATCGGATACTGAAACACCGTTTGATTCGACCGATATTCTCAAATTTCTCAAAAATGTGTTCAATAATTGATCAATATTCGCCGTTAAAGAAGCAATCGTTTCTCTTGTCATTTCTTCATTATTGAAGTAAAGAATTGAAGAAATTGATTGCTGCTGCCAGACTGCTTCGTGTTCGAGAATTAATAATGCTTCAAGCCACGCTTCCAAAATATTAGAAAGTGACGAAGTTGTTATCAGCCGGTTTGCTCTTCGGGCAGCCTCACCTAAATAATAAAAACTATTTGCCGCCGTGAGGTTTGCGAGGTCGATTGCCTGTGGCTCGTCAAGATTTGCGAGATACAGCATCGTACCGGCAGCAATGATCTCTGTACGTTCGAGTTCTACCGGGTCGACCTTATCGGGGGTGTCCTCAGAGGTATGATGGGTGTAGTCGGGTGTATGACCGAACATTACGCCGGGGATTTTTCTGTCGATAAACATATTGTGGTCGCTGCCGCCGGTGTAGGGGACAATAGCATAATTAAACTTCGACAGACTTCCTCTTGGCGTTCTGATATCCATATTGCTGACCATCTCAACCATATTTGCAACCACGTCGTTCAGCACGGATGGAATCGAACTTGGCGTCCGGGTGCTGTACATTTGCGTATGGATGATCTCCTGGTTCTCCCCGACCATATCCATATTGATATTTGCAAGAAAGCTTCCACCGTATTCGGGTCCAACCATTTCGGGATGAGCATCCACATACGCCATTGTTCCGTAATATTCGGGTACCCAGATAAACCGCAGGGAACGTTTCGGTCTTTCAAGCCTGCCGTTTTCGATAAGTTCGTTGAGCGCGCGCGCCATGTCGAGAATCGCAGCCGACCCGCTTGCGTTGTCATTTGCCGATTCCTTCGGATGGTCAAGATGGGCGCTGTAAACGAGTTCTTCATCGGGAAATTCGGAACCCCGGATATGCGCCACGACCACATCCATAAAATATGATTCGAGACCAATTCCCGAGACTCTTCCATGCACGACAACCTTTTGCCCCGAAAGCAATAGATTTTTCAATTTTTCACCCTGCCGGTTTGTCAGGTTGAAACCGAACGTAACCCGGTCAAGCTCTTCAGTGCGGGGCCACATTCCCGTATAAGCCAGCATGTCGGGATACTCCGCAGCACGGTCGTCGTCAAGATAGCAGACCACGGCTTTTGCCCCGTACTTCAGCACCGCAAGCCGGTGGACGTTTCCCCCGTACCCGGTTGCGAGAACAAATTTGTCTTTCACATCCTTTCCGGCGTAATCGCTGTCGCTTGTCCCGGCTCCAACCCATACCAGTTCTGCGGTCTCATCGCCGGCATTCGAATAGGTAATCACGCTCATAGCAATTTCGGGATAGCCGACAATCCGTTCTTCATACGGCTCTATCATCCGGAGTTCAGCCGACTCGATATCCCAACCGGATGGCGACTGCCATGTCTGATAGGTGACTATTCCGTCCGATTTGAACGATTCGATATAGGCGTCGCTTTCTGAAAAACCGAAACTTCTCAATTGTTCGAGCACGTAATTTGCCGCATCCCGGTATCCCCGTGAACCTTGTATCCGGTGATGCCTCGTAATCTGAATCACATGCTCTTTTGCGAGTTCCCCGCTCAGCGCCTCATGCAGAAGATCGCGAGTCTTATTATCGAGAAGCTGCTGGAATTGTTGGGCTTGTAATTGGGATGAGACAAAAAAGACAATTGCGAATAAAATGCTAATCCTTTTCATAGTAGACTCCAGAAGAGTATTTTTAAGTAATTTTACAGTACATTTGTATTTTCCGTATTTGGAAG
>JADFON010000428.1 GCA_022562855.1 Candidatus Zhuqueibacterota bacterium
TTAGCTCAACTAACAAAATTGAACAGCCGGGATAATACATGAAAAGCATAAATGATTTGAATATAAAACTCTATGCCGACGGTGCGGATGTAGAAGAAATGAAGGAAGTATACAGGATGGGAATCGTCAGGGGATTTACGACTAATCCGACATTGATGCGTCTGGCGGGGGTCGAAAATTACGAAGCGTTTGCAAAGGAAGTCCTTGCAGAAATTACCGATCTGATGATTTCATTCGAGGTGTTTGCAGACGATTTCGATTCGATGGAACGTGAAGCGAAAAAAATCATGAGTTGGGGGGACAACATCTATGTCAAAATCCCTATTACCAATACAAAACAGGAATCATCGGTACCACTGATAAAAAAACTGACGGCAGATGGTCTTAATTTGAACGTTACGGCTATGATGACCGTTAAACAGGTTGAGGAAGTGGTTGAGGCGCTATCACCCGGTGTCAAGACGATTATTTCCGTATTCGCAGGAAGGATTGCCGATTCGGGACGCGATCCTGTGCCGTATATGAAAGAATGTGCAGAAATCGTTAAGAAAAAAGCAGATACAGAGCTTCTCTGGGCAAGTTCACGGGAATTGCTAAATATTTTTCAGGCAGAGGAATGCGGCTGCGATATCATTACTGTAACCACGGGCATACTAAAAAAACTCTCAAATGTTGGCAGGGATCTTGACGAATATTCATTGGATACCGTAAAGATGTTTCATAACGATGCGGTAACAGCAGGGTATAAAATAATTTAGTATTTACTCAATTAAGAACCGAATGATTAAATATGGTAAAAGGAAAATCCAAAAAATCTAAACATACTGAAAAGCAGAAAAAACAGCCTTCATCCGGTTTTCTTCTCGCATTGGATAGTAAGGTCGTCTCATTCTTTAAAAAGAAGTGGTCGGTCCCTCTTCTTTTTGCTATTATTAGTATTGCCTACTTTGCTAATTTTATTTTCGCCGATAACGCATTTTTTACTACCGATGGCGGAATTCTTGGTAAACCGGTAAAGGGTCTCGATGCGTTTACAAATCCTTTTACGGAATCGGGGTACTGGTATCACGGTATTATGGGAGGACAACCGGGCGCTCAGGGTCTGGCGGAGTGGATATACTATATTTTTTATAACGTATTCCAGCTTTTTGTAATAGGTTACCGCAGTGCAGCCCTCTATTTTACACTTCTCACATTTGTTGCCGGTTATTTTATGTACTTGTTTATCCGGTCGTTAAATATTAGAAATGAAATTGCTGTAATAACCGGTTTATTCTACATGTCGTCTCCGATGCTGCTGTCCTTTGTTCTTGCAGGGCACATGTCAAAAATGGGGGTTATATCTCTTCTTCCACTTATGTTTTTATGTCTCGAAAAGGCGATATCGACGCAAAAAGTAAGGTACTATGTTCTCCTGGGGGGATCTATTTCTCTTGCGATAGGAACAGCCCATTTACAATTTGCATATTTTTCATTCTGGGCTATTGGTTTTTACTTCATTTATAAGGTGGTTACAAGATGTTTAGCAGATAAGGATCTGCCGAAATTGGCAAAACATTTCGGACTTTTTGCGTGTGCGGTTGTGTTGGGTTTAACTATCGGGGCAAGAGGTTTCATACCACAATATGTACATACCTCGACAGTATCGAAACGCGCAATAACCGGTGAAGCCCAGCCAGGCGCCCCTTCCTCCTTTGAATACGCTGCATCATGGTCTTTAAATCCTGAAGAAATAGGTTCGCTTTTGTTGCCGCACTTTGGTAATTACAACGATGACTATTGGGGAAGAAATGCACTCAAACAGAACTCGGAATATTTCGGTTTGTACCCGTTACTCTTATTTTTCGCGGGGTTATTACTATGGCGGACCGAACGCCGTGTGCGGTTTTTCTCATTCTTGTTTTTCTTTGCGTTATTATTTGCGCTTGGGGCGAATACACCGTTTTTTAAATTGATATATTATGTGATCCCCGGTGTTAAGATGTTCCGGGCGCCCTCTATTATTAGTTTCCTATTTTCTTTCTCTGCGGCGGTTGTGATGGCTCTGTTTCTTGAGCGGGTTTTAATACGCAATCCACAAAAAGACGAAAAGGATTATCAATCTAAAGAAAAACACATTAAAAGGACAAAAGTATTCTTTTACGGCTCTTTCATAACCGGCGCTGTTTTTATGATATTTTCAAAACAGATAATTTCGATATGGGATGCGATTTTTACTATGGACGAAGTTTGGATCCCAAATATCGCACAGGTCCTACGTCAGAGGATGCTGAATAATACGGCTGCAATTTCAATCGACGCTTTCACTATGCTGATTTTCTGCGGAATACTGTTTCTTCTTCTTTACCTTTACTGGAACAAGAAAATAGGGATGGGAGTATTTGTAGTTATTGTTGGAATAATAGCCATTGCAGATACATGGAGAATAAACAGTGATTTTCGGGAAGCAGTGCCGTACGATAATATCCCGACCGGGAAAGACACGCAAATCACTGCTCTCGAAAACTTAAAAGA
>JADFON010000030.1 GCA_022562855.1 Candidatus Zhuqueibacterota bacterium
AAATGAACTAAATAAAACAAAAAATGAAATAAAGTCACAGATTAAAGACTAGAATAAACAACTCTATTATGAAAAAGAAGCATCTACACGCCTACGAAACGATTTGAATATCCTAAAAGAAAAAACAAAAAATATAATCTCCATCTTAAGTCTAGTATTTGGAATAGCTGGATTTTTAATTGGAGGATTATAATGAAAAAGAAGATAAAGATATTTTCGAACATATGAGACTATTTCAGTGGATACTGGATAATATGGCTGAGGGAGTGGCTCTCGCGGATGAAAACGGCAAACTGATTCTTTTGAATCCGCCGGGTGAAAGGATCCTTGGAAAGAAACTGCTCGAAACAGACCCGAAACAGTTTACCGAAAAGTATGGGCTTTTTCTGCCGGACATGGAAACACCTTTTCCCACCGATGAACTGCCGTTGCTGCGGGCTGTCAGAGGGGAAGAGGTCGACAGGTGTGAAATATTTGTCCGCCACAGTGACAAACCGGAAGGTATTTTTATAAAAATAAACGCAAGACCTATTAAAGATCATAATGGAAAACTGCAGGGGGCTGTAGCAGTTTTTACCGATATAACAGAGAGCAAAAAGGCGCTTCATTCCCTTGAGATCAGCGAAGAGAGATACAGAAATCTTATCGACGCTTCATTCGAGGGCATTATCATTTATGACAAGGGGGATATAATATATGCAAATAATACTGCGGTGCAATTCTTTGGGTATTCTGTCGAGGAATTTACGCATATGACTATTCTCGATCTTGTTGTGGCAGAAGACAGGGAGAATATCGGCGAGAAATTAGCCCTTGTATCGAATAATCCGGATGTTGAACTTGGAGCCGTGGAGACAATATGCGTCCGAAAAGACGGGTCGAAATTCCCAATAGAAGCTTACGGTAAAGGGATATACTTCGACGGCAGAATTGTCCGGGTAATTGCGATCAGGGACATAACCGGAAGGAGGAAAGCAGACCGGGAACTGCAGTACAGGATGGATTTCGAAAATCTTATTACAAGTCTATCTACAAGCTTTATCAATCTCGAACCCGATGAAATCGATGAAGGGATCGATTCCGGTCTTCAGAAGATCGGTGAATTTGCAGGAGTCGACAGATGTTTTATCGCGCTGCTATCTGAAGACAAGAAATCAATGAAAGCGATTTACGAGTGGTGTACCGGCGACTGCCGTCCTATCGGCGCCAAACATCAACATATCAATGAGTCGGTATTACCGTGGTTATTCAAAACAATAAAAGAACGAGAACCGAAATATGTACAAAACGTAAAAGATCTTCCTGCGGAAACCCAGAAAGAGCTGAAAGCGATTATGCCTGACGGGCTTGTTTCTGCCGTGGTTGTGCCTATGATTCATGAAAAGACAATCAAAGGGATATTTGGTTTGCAGACCACAAAGAGGGAAAAGAAATGGAATGAAGACATAATCGTCCTGTTGAAGATAGTGGGTGAAATATTTGTGAACGCCCTTGAACGGAAGAGAGCTCTTGAAGCCTTGCAAAAAGCTAACGAAGATTTGGAATTGAAGGTAGAAGAGCGGACGAAGGAACTGAAAGAAAAACATATTCAATTGCTTAATGCCGATAAAATGGCTTCTCTCGGGCAGTTAGTTGCCGGGGTTGCCCATGAAATAAACACTCCGTTAGGCGCGCTCAAGAGCAATAACGATGTTTTTATACGATCGATAAAGAAAGTGAAAAATGTGATTAGCGACTTGGAGAATGATGAACATCAGCACGAATACTCTACATTGCAGAAGTTGTTCACCGTTATTGACCAGCTCAACGAGGTAAGCAAAACTGCGGCGGAACGGATAATAGTAATAGTGAACAGCTTGCGAAATTTTGCCCGTCTTGACAGGGCTGAGAAAGATTTGTTTAACATAGAGGAAGGTCTGGAAAGCACGCTAACCCTCGTTCACCATGAATTCAAAAACAGGGTAACCGTGCAAAAAGAATATGGCGATATACCCAAAATTAGCTGTTATCCGAACCAGTTGAACCAGGTTTTTATGAATATTCTTGTAAATGCAGCACAAGCGATAGAAGGAAAGGGAGATATCGTTATCCGCACCTATACCGAGAACGGTTTTATTATTATCGAGTTTGAAGATTCGGGTAGAGGCATCGACAAGGAAGATATCAAGAAGATCTTCAGCCCGGGTTTCACAACAAAAGGGGTCGGGGTAGGCACCGGACTCGGATTATCCATTGTGTACCAGATAATCAAAGACCATAGGGGAGAAATCGATATCGGAAGCGAAGTCGGAAAAGGAACTATGGTCAAGATTTCCCTTCCGATCGACTCGAATCCCAATTGATCACGATTCGAATCAGAGCATGTATATTACCCTAAAAACTTTTTCTCTATGTCTATATTTGTTGATTTAGATTCGCAATATTCAATAATTTATCTTAATTTTGCGGCAAAAAATAGAAAACGCAATTAATTTTTTTCCGCCGTGTCAGACAGGTTCCGCTTTGAGGGACAGAAAATACAGGGAGAATTATGGAACAGACAATTAATAATGACACAATCGTAATCGTTGATGATGAAGATATGGTGCTGATAAGCATCGATTCTTTTCTGCAGCTTGAATCCGACTACACTATCAAGACCTTTACCAAGGCGGCAGAAGCCTTTGAGTATATTACCGAAAACTCAGTCGATCTTGTTATTTCGGATTATTTAATGCCGGAAATGAACGGGATCGAGTTTTTGGCGAAGGTGAGAAACGTGAAACCGGAAATACCCAGGATTATTTTAACCGGTTATGCAGACAAGGAAAACGCGATAAAAGCGATAAACGAAGTGGGTCTCTTTCAGTATATAGAAAAACCATGGGATAATGATAACTTGTTACTGATAATCCGGAACGGTATTGAAAAATTTAAACTGATAAAACAACTACAGGATAAAATAACCGAAATAAACGACGCATATTCAGATTTAAACAGCATGCATAAGGAGATTCTGAAAGCGTTTGTTTAAAAACATGCATTAATCCTTCAAAATCCTTTCGTCGCCGACTCTGACTGTCACGCCGGTGTCGTCAAAGTAATTCAGAAGCGGCAGGGCGTATTTGCGGCTTGTATTGAGCGACGTCCGGAATTCAGAAATCGTAATCGAGCCTTTTTGATTGATGGAATCCCGAATTAGCGATTCAATACGCTTTATTTCATCTGCAGCATAGAGAAAAGAATTCCCGACAATTATTACTTCACCTTCATCGACAAGCAATGTAATCACCGTTTTGACGTCATCGATGTTCACTTTGAGGGTATCGGCGAATTCCTCCTGTGAAGGACCTGCAGCCCCGGTCTGCTTCAGGTGTTCGACGATATTTCTTCTTAATTCCTGATATTTGCCCGAAACTTCGGGTACGAAATCCGCTAATTTGACCCGGTTTTTGCTGAGAACGATACGGCTGTCGACGGTCATTTGCTCAAATGCGAAATTCCACACCGGTTCATCAAGGGTATAGCCCGATTGTTTTATCAGTTTCAACCTGTCAAGAGCAGGTTTTTCAGGATTCTCGTTGTGAAATTTTCGAAGGATTTCCAGTATTTTACCGGTGAATGATTCAAAAGATTTTCTGCTTATCCATAGTTTATCCGACGATACCGCCGTTTCTTCTTCGCGGTTTAAACTCATAATTCGGTCATCCGCCGATATGAGAATTTCAGAAACTTGATCATGAAATAAACCGAATTGCGCCGCGATCTTTTGCGTGGAATGGGGATGTAACTCGTTTTTGATTACAAACGAGCATACCTGTTCTTGCCGCGGGAGGTTTTCAACCGATTTCAGGTATTCTGCTATTTGTTTCCGGTTTCTTCTCGGTCTTTTTGCGTCTATTTCCAGTACCGTACCGCCCCCTATGGTGACCGCCGGGGAATACTTTCTTATGATAAATCTGTCACCCACGGCAACCGTCACGGGTTTTTCAAGTTGAATTTGCAGCACGGTTTTCTCTCCGGGCTGCAGAATGTCCTTTTCAAGGAGTATTACCCTCCCGATTACTTCGATCGTTCCGGTGTGAAACCTCACACGGTCGCGAAATTTTAGCGGAACTTTCGCCGAATCCAGGTAATGGAGGCTGCAGTTTATTGTCTGTGAGGGTATGAAAAATTCTGACCGGGCAATGACGTCCCCGCGAACGATTTCATTTTTTTGAATCCCGCCGAGGTTGATTGCAGCCCGCTCACCCGGGTTTAACTGTGTTACCTTCTTATTATGTCTTTGCATGCTCCGAAGCCGGAGTTCTCTTTGTTGGGGTAACAGCTCTATCGAATCATCAGGTTTCAGCACACCTGAAATGACCGTTCCGGTAACGACCGTTCCAAAACCGGTCAACGTAAACGACCGGTCAACAGGCAGCCGAAAGGGAAGATTCTGTTTTTCTTTTTCGTGCGGCAGAGCGTCAATTTCTTCTTTAAGTTTTGATTTCAATTCTTCGATTCCGGCGCCGGATACGGATGAGACATGCATAATTGCTGATTTCTTGAATTCGTACTGGGTCAACATCGATTCTATTTCATCTTTGACCAAATCAATCCAATCCTGCTGTCCGGGATCGATCAGGTCGATTTTTGTTATTGCAACTACAATCCTTTCAACTTTGAGAAGCCGGATTATATCAAGGTGTTCTCTTGTCTGCGGCATGATTCCGTCGTCTGCGGCGACAACCAAAAGAGCAAGATCAACTCCCGTAACGCCGGCAACCATGTTTTTGACGAATTTTTCGTGTCCCGGCACGTCAATGAACGCGATTGAATCGTCAAGATATGCAAAACCGAGGTCAATGGTTATTTCACGTTCTTTTTCTTCTTTGAGCCGGTCTGTATCGATTCCCGTCAATGCTTTGACAAGGGCGGTTTTCCCATGGTCGATGTGACCGGCAGTGCCTATTATCCTGTGCGTCATTATTTTTAAGGAATGTTAATTGTGAGATTTGTTTGTCAGCTTTGAACTGATCCGCATCAGGCGGAAAGAAATCCGGTGTGATTTGGAGACTGAAATTTACCGATTGGTGCAGGAAAACCTACGATTTTCCTGTCTCAATACATAGAGAATTGATACAATTTACGATTACAGGTATTTGGTCGGAAAATACGGTCCGCATATCGAGATATACCTTATCATTTTTTATATATCCAAAAACGGGCGGGTCGCCGATACGTAATAATTTTGCTATTTTTTCCGGTTTCAGCTTTTCCGATTGAAGCGAGACGGCATAACTCGGAATATCTTCAAGCGGAACAGCGCCGCTTCCAAATTCCGCGCGGCTTTGTTCTATTTCGATTTTCAGTTCTTTCTTGACCGGTTTATTACAAAGAGAAACAACTTCTTTTGCCCTTTGTTCCAGCTTATTCGGCGGTTCAAGCATCATTTTTGTCGAGGGTAGGGATTTGAAACCTTTTGACCCTGACAAATAGGACATCATTGTACCCTCAAGCGCTGCGATGACTAATTTGTCGCACCTTACGGTACGGGCAATCGGGTTTTTCTTTATTGCATCTACGTACATTGATTTTCCGACAATAATCCCCGATTGCGGACCTCCCAATACTTTGTCCCCGCTAAACATGACGATAGAAGCTCCCGACTTGACCGAATCCGGTGCGACAGGTTCGGAGGGAAGTCCAAACTGTTTCAAATCAAGAATAACACCGCCGCCAAGGTCGTAAATCAACGGAATTTTTTTTGAAGAACACAGTGCGCTAAGATCGTTTAGCGATACGGATTCGGAAAATCCCATTACCCTGAAATTGCTTGAATGTACCTTTAGGATTGCCCCGGTCTTGCGGGTAATCGCCATTTGGTAATCCGAAAGATTGGTCTTGTTTGTTGTGCCTACTTCGACCATTTTTGCGCCGCTTACAGCCATAATATCGGGCATCCTGAACGAACCGCCGATTTCCACAAGTTCGCCACGGGAAATAATCACCTCTTTGTCTTTTGCAAGTGTATTCAAGGTCAATAGGACGGCGGCTGCGTTATTGTTGACTATAGTTCCCGATTCAGCTCCTGTCAAAAAGCAGAATATTTCGTTGAGACGGTGTTCCCGTTGCCCCCGGCTTCCGGTTTCCCGGTCGATTTCAAGAGTAGAATATCCTTTGAGAATCTTCCGCACATGCTTTGCCGCCAAAGGAGAGAGGGGCGCCCTGCCAAGCCCGGTATGGAGAATGACACCGGTGGCATTGACCGCCGGCACGAGTGAGCCGCCTGAAATATCCGAAAAATGGGCGCTTATACCGTAAATCAGTTTGTCCGTAAGGTCTTCTCTCGACACGTTCCCGGAAAAACTTCCGTTTTTTAAATCCTGACGAAGCAGGTCAAGTTTACCGCGGGTTACAAACGTGACATAATCGTGAGAGTAGGTATCAAAAAAGGATGCAATTCTGCCATCTTTTAGTACCGATTCCACCGAAGGAAGAACTGCGAGATTTTTTTTTAAGACCTGTTTAGTCATTTATAACATACTCAAGGTCGCCGGCGTAAATTGTGTGAAGTTTGCCGGCGTCATCTTTCAGAATTAGTGAGCCGTCCTGATTTATGCCTTCCGCTAATCCGTCAATATAGTGTTTTTCGGTTCTAATTACCACGTTTTTCCCTACCGTCGAACACTTCTGCATCCACTGTTGGAAAAGCGGTTCAATACCACGGTTCTCCCAAATCGAATAGAGGGTATTTAATGTCCGTATTACATCTGTAAACAGCTTTTCACGATCGACAATTGAACCGGTTTCTATTGATAGAGACGTTGCTTTATCCCTGATATCTTCGGGAAATTCGTTCCGTTCAATGTTAACATTTAAACCCATACCTGTCACGATCAATCGTTTTCCATCTTCAATTGTGATCAACTCCGACAGAGTGCCACAAATCTTTTTGCCTCCAATCAGTATGTCATTTGGCCATTTGAAGGACACCGTCAGACCTGCGGCTGATTCGACAGCGGAGGCTATGACAAGGGATACAAGGAAATTGTAATGTCCGAACTTGAAATCATCAGGGGATTCGGGAAAAACGATGGTCAGGAGAATGCACTTGTTTCGAGGTGAATACCAGTTTCTTGTCATTCTCCCTTTTCCCCGGGTTTGCTCATCGGCGGTGACCACTAATGGAATAGGATTCCCTTTGAGGGCATTTGTTTTCGCAAGGTCGTTTGTGGATTTGACGGACCTTCTGTAAATGAAATTTCGTCCGAAGCGGAGATTTTTGACGGCTGCGCGAATACTTACTTCTTGCAATGAGGGAAGCGTCATTTTTTGTTATGAGGACAAGCGGTGAGAATGTCCCGGACTAATAATTGATAACTTTTAGCGGGAGTTAAATCTGGTTACTTTGTAAATGAACCTGCCACATAGTGGTCGTCTTGCGAAAACTTATCGCACGTATCTGTCAATGAGACCGCATCTTTGTTAAGCTTACATTCGTAGAAAAAATCGTTTGGAGAATCCGGATAAAGAAAGGTCTGGCGGTGTGTACAATTTTTGCAAATCTGCTGTAGTATTTTTATATTACCGGACTTTTTGCCGTTTCTGTCAAGATTTTTATGAATAATCTCTATATTCTTGTTCAATCTTCTTGCTTCGGCAAAAAGTCTGCCGACTTCCTTTTGCATTTTATTGTACCGCCTAAAAGGGAAAAATATTGCCGAGCCCAGCGCCGCAAAAACTACTGCAAGCGCTATGTAATTAACTTCCCCCATCAGCGGTTTCTCCTTTTCTTCGTCCTAACAGACGAAAGATCTTCTCAAAATACTGCATACTTTCCGCATCTTTATTTAACTTTTCGAAATCAAAAGTCATCCGGGTTTTTTTGTCTTTCTTACCCTGCATAAACAGCAGGAATTTATTTAGTTTTTCGACATCGGGAATGATTATTTCGTTCGATTCTGCTGAATACGTCAATAATTTTACAAAGACGAAATCCTTCAATTTCACGAGAACTTCGTCTTTCGAAACACCCAAAATTGCCTGAACGTCTTTTATTGTACGTCCGAGCGGTGCTTTCAGACCTTCATCTGTTTTTTCTCCGAGTGACGTTGCTACCCATAGTATCATTTTCAAAAGGCTGTATTCCAGGTTGATATAATATCTCGATTTCAATCTTTTATTTGTATCCTTTAAACGGTTAACAAGAGTTCTCATAATGGCGACAAACCAGTCGGGTACACGGGAGAGCTGTAAATCAAGGATTGCCTTGTTGATCGTTATCATATGGGTTTCGTCAAGCGCCCTGACAGTTGCGGACCTTGTTTTATCCCCAAAGAGCGCCATCTCACCAAAAAAAGAGTTTGCCGAAAGCGTAGCAAGAACCAATTCCTCGTCGTTAACGTTCTTCACTATCTCGACTCTGCCGGATCTTATGATATACATCACATCACCGACGTCACCTTCTTTGAAGATCGTTTCGCCTTTTTTAAAAACCAGTGCGTTGCTTTTTATCAGAGATTCAGGCATATTAAAATTACCAGTGTATTAATTAATTCCAAAGGTTTCTGTCGAGACTTCTGTATTGAATTGCTTCACTTATATATTCGGGACGGATTTTTTCTGATTGCTCGAGATCGGCTATTGTCCGCGCGACTTTTAGTATTCGGTCATACGCCCGCGCAGAGAGTCCCAGCCGCGTGATAGCCATTTTCAGGAGTTCCTGTCCCTGGTCGTCAATCTTGCAAAACTGTCTGATTGTCTTTGAGTTCATCGCCGAATTTGAATAGAGCTTTTTGTGATTTTTGAACCTTTCAATCTGCACAGTCCGTGCGTTCGTCACTCTTTTCCTGATGTCCGCGGATTTTTCATGCGCGGCTGTTGAAGCAAGCTCTTTATACTGTACTCCCGGAATCTCAATATGGATATCGATCCTGTCCATGAGCGGTCCCGATATTTTTGCCATATATTTTTGAATCTGCGCCGGTGTACATGTACATGTATGAATCGGGTCTGTTGCATATCCGCAAGGACATGGGTTCATCGCAGCGGCAAGCATAAATCTCGCCGGGAATGTCAATGTCGTTGCCGCCCGGGCGATGGTAACATATCCGTCTTCAACGGGCTGACGCAACAGTTCCAGGACATTTTTTTTAAATTCCGCGAGTTCATCCAGAAACAAAACACCATTGTGTGCCATGCTTACTTCACCCGGTCTCGGAGTATGACCGCCGCCAATCAGTCCTGCATCTGATATCGAATGATGCGGCGACCTGAACGGTCTTTGCGTAACAAGCGCCTGGTTTGCCTTCAACATTCCGGCTACGGAATGGACTTTTGTCGTCGAAAGCGCCTCTTCGGTAGTCAGGTCCGGTAAGATGGTAGCCAGTCTTCGAGCCAACATGGTTTTACCCGATCCGGGCGGACCTATCATAATAATGTTATGTCCGCCTGCTGCAGCTACCTCGAGCGCCCGTTTCGCATTCTCCTGACCTTTTACATCTGAAAAATCTACATCATGGTCTGGGCTCGACGCAAATACCTTTTCTATATCGACACTAAAAGGAGCGCTGCTGTTTTCGTTATTTAGAAAGGCGACGGTTTCCCTCAGAGTGCTCATCGGGTAAACGTTGAGACTGCCTGCCATTGACGCTTCACTGGCATTTTCTGACGGCAGTATGATGCCTTTCAGCTTATTGTCGTGTTTGACTGTCGATATAGATAGCGCGCCCTTTATGGGACGAAGTTTTCCGTCAAGCGCTAACTCTCCGAGCACCAAATAATTATCAAGATTATCTGAATTGACCGTACCCATCGAGGCTAAAATGCCAATTGCAATCGGTAAATCGAACGCAGATCCTTCTTTACGAATATCAGCAGGGGCTAAATTTATGGTAATGCGTTTTTGGGGAAAGATGAACCCTGAGTTTTTGATAGCGGCGGAAACGCGTTCTTTACTTTCCCGGACTGCTCCCTCTGGTAATCCGACTGTAGAAAATGCTATAAGACCGCTTTCAAGATGGGATTCAACTGTCACAATATACGCATCAATTCCCTGAACTGCTGCACTACGTACAAGAGAAAGCATAAACGGTATGGTTTCCGACTTGTCTCATTATCGTATGGCTAAAATATCTTAGAACAAAAATATACTAATTAAATAAAATGTTGTCAATATAATCTTGCCCGCAACAAAAAAAAAGACGACCTGTATCAGACCGTCTTTTATAATTCGCAGCGTATTTTTAAATGAGATTCTTTTGTAACATCTTGCAATCAGGTCAAAGAAAGTTCTAATTTTGTTTTTCTTTCGAGATCGCTGATATAACTTTCAAGACGTTTGCGCTTGACTTCATTTTTAATCTCTGTTATATATCCCCGTTCAATTCGATTTATATAGCCGATGGATAAACCTGTGTCAAGTGCTACTTCATCAAGGGTTATCTCATTTATCTTACGCAATTTTCTAAGTTTCGTAAGCGTCATAATTACCCTCTCCCTTCTATTATACTAATAACGAAATATAAAAAAAAAAGTTCCGAAAACCTGCAATAATTTAAACAATTATTTTTTATAAATTTGTAATTATTATGATGTTTTTTTAAATTTTATCAATACTTTCGGCTTGGTTTGTATTTCTTTTACTTTAATTTTACCTATTTTATGCCCTCGCTTTATATTTCCAAAAATTCTTTTTACTTCTTTTAGAACCTTCTTTTCTCCTTGTCCCACAACCACTATAACAGTAGCTTCTGGTAAATAATGTTGTTTTTTATACTTTATAAAATCTTTGGTTTTCATTTTTAAAATATTTTTTTGGGTTAAGAAAAACATATAGTATTACAAATGATGGAAATCATGCATTTATCTTATTACAAAAAATGAGTGATAGTAGTTAAAAATTATATATTGAAAAAGTTCTTAGAAATATAACTATTTTATTTCATATTTAGTTTTTTATATATCATTATTGAAAAAATTGCCCTACAGATTATTGAAATTAAAAATGCAATAGCAAGCCCAAAAACACCTAATATAATTCCCAATGAAAGAAACAATACAAAATAAAATGAAGTTTGTGTTATAGATGCATATAATACATAATTACTGAATTCTTTTCCAACAAAAGACACTTCAAGTAATGCAGAAATAACCCATGGAATCATAGCTAAGCTCATTACTTGCATAGGAATAATTGATTCTACATATTCTTTTTTTATGTACGGACAAAGATTTTTATCTATAGAATTATTGTTGAGAAGAATTAGAGATTTTTTAGGGACGGATAATTTTCATAATATCATGAAAAACATCAAAGATGCCATAGGATTAAAAGAAAATGATAAGATATATGTTCAAAAAGGTGGAGGTGTCTATATCCGTGAGGCAGGAATTGGAAGGGAAATCTCAATTCAAGATTGGGCCGATGGATATAGATTTCTTTTCAATTTGATATTGGATATTTTTGGATGGGCGATGCGGTCGGGAGTGCCTAATGGGACTATTAATAAGAATGGGGATATAAAAGGCATTTTACTCATTGACGAAATTGAACAACATTTACATCCCTCATTGCAAATAAAAATTTATAATAAATTTAAAAATATATTTCCAAAAATGCAAATTATCGCTTCAACACATAGTCCCTTTGTGGTTTTAAACACAACACCTGAAGAAATAATTATTCTATCGAGTAAAGGTAAATATGTCGAAATCAATCAACATAT
>JADFON010000429.1 GCA_022562855.1 Candidatus Zhuqueibacterota bacterium
GATAAGGGATTGTTACTTAGTAATAATAGGGTCGCCTGCTAAGTCCGGTAAATATTTAGAAAGCCAATTAACTTTTTCTGTGTACGATACGGGAGATTTTGCTACTGGCTGGGTAAGGATTTTGACATCAAACTTATTGCTATTAAGTATTTTAATAACAGCGCTTATTGCTCCTGGCAATGGTTGTAGACTTTCAAAAAATCCTTTCTCATACATAGCTGGAGGATTCCTTTGTGTCTTATCCCAATGTTTTAAAGCAAAGTGACCCGTAAAATCGACTAACACTTCATCCATATCAATATAAAGAATGGGTTTGTTATTTTCTGTTTTCACAATATTCCTTCCAAGCTATTGACGCGGAAAAATTATGTCCACGCAGTAAAGCCTCCGCTTCCAATCTACCTAGAACACTTTTTTGTTCAAGAGCCAGCATTACGCTCTCTTTTGATTGCGGCTTCGTGTCTTTTATTGTACGTATATTCCTTGTCGCGGAAATGTCTTTCACAATACCAATGTCCATCTCTTTTTTTGAATTCGTTATCTCCAAACTCTCCGAAACTCCATAGTTCTTCATGGTCTCCTCCACATATATCGCATGGATGGTCTTCTTCCTTCATAGCACATTGGCTTTAGGCTTGATTGCCTTCATTATATATTTACATACTGCGTCATGTTTGTCAAGATAAAAAGGGAAAACAGCACTAGTATGCTCATATTTATTGCCATTTTCCTTTTCCTCCTAATGCAGAAACGTCTACACGTGAATTAGTGGGGGGGGATTTCAGGCTCCCCCCAAACCTTCTAAGTTATATTGTCTCTTAATCTTGTGGCTATATTTGCTTTTTAGCGGTTTGGAAAGAAATGTACCGATTATTGTAATGAAATTAATAACAAAAATCAATATAATATTAGACAACCGAATGTCTCAGGGCAATACCATGATTTTCGAGTCCGGTTACAAAAGTCTTGAATTTCCCCCCGGTAAATACCTGTTTAGGAAACCTGACTCCACGATCGTTGACGCCTCCATTGGCAATCATTCGAGCAATCGCCGTGTAATTCATTTTTGGGTTAAAATAGTCGATTACTTCGAATGTATGTGCCTTTTTGTTTCCAATTAAGTCTATTTTATTATAACAATTCCAACATTTTCGGCTTCGATATATTCGATTTCAGTTCCGTACTCTTTTGACACTTCGATCGTGAAATCAATTATATATTTTCCGAGTTCGTTATCTGCATATTTCGGTCTGCCACGTATTGGCAGGGGTTTACCAAAACCCATATCTACGGGAAAAAGACGGATACCCGTGACTTCGCCGTTTTTAAAATTGATGGTCGCAGCAATGCCTTCCCATGCCGTTTTGAGGACCGGGAAACCACGTGTGCCGTTATTAGACCGGACGTTTTGTGCTTCTTCCGGGGTGGCTTCGTCCCCAAGACCGTACCGTCTGAAGAATTCATCGGGGAGAAATTCCACCTGTTCATTTTGGAAAACAAAATCTCCGAGACTGTAAAATATCGGTTTACCCAAGTACATTTCTATACCCCGTATCACATGCGGACCGTGTCCGAAGAACAAATCCGCTCCGGCTTCAATAGATTTATGTGCAAATTCGACAAGACCGCCCCATCCGTGCTGGTGGATGGTAACAATAACGATGTCGGCATTCCGACGCGCTTCACGTATGGAATTCAGGTTTCGTTCCAGGTCATTCTCGTTTATGGTTGTAACGGATGTAGTCTCATTTTTGTCGCCGATCCGGTAAGTTTGACCAAGAATTCTAGCCGTTGCCCCACCGCTGCCGCCTCTTCCCCCTCTTCCTCCTCTGCCTCTTCCACCAGCCGTAATTCCTTCGCTTTCGACAAGTCTCCGCAGCTTATCTGCAGAGGATTGCGTTATTGTCGAACCGGTGGTCGTGTTGACCTCAAGCGGATTCAACCCCGGTCTTCCATGTATGTCCGGTCTTGAGCGTCCTGCCCTGCCATAATCCGTAAACGTTGAGGCAGTAGATATCAGCGCTATTCTCCCCTTTGGCGTATCATAATAGACCGGGGCGCTTGCTCTCTGCATATCCTTGCCGACTCCGGCTATCTTAATTCCAGCGTTTTCTATGTGTTCACTGGTTTTTACGACTCCGATGGTACCATAGTCAAAGGAGTGATTATTTGCATTCGAGACCATGTCAAAACCCGCCCACTTCAATTCCTGCGCAATTAACGGTCTTGCCGCCATCCAGGTCCCGCCGCTGTTTGCAGACGGATACGCTTCGAAGTCATGGATAAGCATTTCGAGATTGACCGCCGCTATGTCCGCGCTGCTCACTTCATCCATGAGTTTCAAAAACTCCGGTTCATCAAAATGCGACCATGGTTGTGTGATAATCGCATCGCCCGCAATAAAAACAGATATTTCGTCCGGCGGAGTAGTATTAACCGCATTGTATTCAGTCTGCGAAGAACAAAAAACAGCCGAGGATACAATGAACAGACCTGCCAC
>JADFON010000430.1 GCA_022562855.1 Candidatus Zhuqueibacterota bacterium
GCTTTTTATTTTGGCATAATAGTAAAATTCGGTCGGTAACTTTCCGTACAAACGTGTAATTGTTCCGGCAGCGCTTATAAGCTGTGTGTGACATATCGAAATGTCCTGACTTAAATGGAGAAACAATGAAATCTGTATTGCTTAGTGCAACTTTGGTTATATTAATTACTGCATGTTCCGGTGACATCACTACCCCGGGGATACCCGATACAAATCTCAATTTCAATTTTGATGTTTCCGAGAATTGGAATGTCGGGTTTTCCGACTACCCAATGGGTTTTGAAAATTTTTTCGAACTTACATACGAAAACACCAGCCTCCCGATTAATCTTGGGAGCGAAATTCCTGCCCTGATGATTTCCGGAGATAATCACAGTGACGATTTGTTTATGTTTGCGAAGAAAAAAATAGGCGGATTGAATCCCAAAACAAAATACAGGGTAACCTTCGAGTTGGAATTTGCGACAAATGCTTCGGTTGAATGTATTGGCGTCGGGGGTTCTCCCGGTTCAAGCGTTTACATTAAAGCTGGAGTAACTTTGATCGAACCTGACAAAATTACCGGTCCGCAATTTTACACGATGAATATAGACAAGGGTAACCAGGCGTCCGAAGGAACAGACACTATCAATCTCGGAGTATTCGGTCACCCCGGTCCTTGTGAAAATGATATTTACGAACTCAAAAAAGTGGATAACCTGACCGATACTTTTGAAGTGGTAACTGATGAAACCGGGGAACTCTGGATCATGGTGGGAACAGATTCGGGTTTTGAAGCTATAACAACGATTTTTTACAATTCGCTTACGATTCGGTTTGAAGCCGTTAATTAGGGTTTTTATCTCGTTTCAGGAAGTCTGCAACGGTTGTTTTGCAGGACATATCCATGTATAGGGACACCATTTGCAATGGTAGCCTTCAACCGGGTCGAAATTTTTGTCTCTTATTTCTTCCGCTGTCGATGTAATAAGCTGCTTTGTTTCTTCAATTTGTTTGTCTGTTCTTTCGGTTTTAACTACCTCGTTTGTTTTCAAAAAATAGAATATGAATTCTCCGACTTCTTTCCCGGGAAAAAGCGTCTCAGAAGCTGCAGCATATATTGACATTTGAAGGTCGTTGTTAGCCTCGTTTTGCTTTTTAACGTTTCCTGTTTTGTAATCGATTATGTTTATTTTATTGCCGCCTGCTTTATCTATCCTGTCTATTTTACCGGAAATTCGTATATCGCCGAGAGAAAAAATGAATTTTTTTTCAACAAACAACGGGGTTGTCGGGAATTTCTCATACCGGTCATAGTAATTTGACAACTGTTCTTCACCTTTTCTTTTGTAAGACAACTCATCCATTTTGTCTTTATATCCATCCGGTTTCCAGCTATATTCATATTTTTCGAGAAGCGTATTCTTGTCCACTTTCTTTTTCTGCAAAACAAGCTCATAGAAGTGTTGCAGCGTTTCATGGACAACCTGTCCGAATGACGGAGCCGCAGCTTTTGGAGTTTTTATTTTGAGTACATACCGCAATTTGTAGAGCAAAGGACAGGTAAGATAATTGTCTAATTGGGTAAAACTGAGTTTAATTTTATCGTCTAATGTATTATTTTCCGCTTTTACCATATTATTGCACCTATTACCGATTATATTGAATTCATATTTACCAATACGGATTTTAATTCCGGGTTTTCGATTAACTCTGTAAAAAACGGGGAGGGCTTTACTCTTTTTCGGGTAATAACCGATAGTACAAGGTTCTTTTTTGCCCTCGTCAATGCTACATAAAACAGCCTGCGTTCTTCCCGGATGTGTATATCCCCTTCTTGTTCGTCTGCTTTCGTCAGAGCCTCCGGAAAGGGAATTCTATCTTTTTTCCCGCCTTGTGGAAAACGTCTGTTACTCAAGCTGATTATGTATACCTCATCGAATTCAAGACCTTTCGATGCGTGGGCTGTTAAAAACTTGACGCATTGCGGATCATTATCCGAATAAACGTCTTTTCCCGGGTCTCCTCCTTCAAACATATAACGGTCAAGGTAATCCATAAATTCAAAAAATGTTATATCTCCTTTCTTTTCACAATATTCAAACACGAAATTGTAAAACTTTACAATATCTATTAACTTCTCTTCGTTTTCTTCGTTCTGATAAAGAAGCAGTTTCGTCGTGATACCTGTTTTCTGCAGGATCGATTCAACGACTTTTACCGCTGATATTTCATCTGAATCGGGACGTAAGACATGTATTAACTCTTTTAATTTTAAAAGCTTTTTGTATGTTGCCCCGGAAACAATATTCTTGAAATCACCCTTGATCAATAATTCAAGAGGCGTAAAATCCAGATCTTGCATGCGGGAATATAGAACGGTAAATTCTTCGATTGACAATCCCCAATCCGGGCGCTGTAATATATAATAGAAATATGAATGATCTTCCGAATCACTCAGAACCTGCAAATACGAAATAATTAATTTGATCCACGGCTGATTAAACAGTTG
>JADFON010000431.1 GCA_022562855.1 Candidatus Zhuqueibacterota bacterium
TTGATCATGGAAAAACAACACTCGTGGACGGGATGCTTAAACAGAGCGGGATATTCAGGGAGAATCAGCAGGTCGCTGAAAGGATCATGGATTCCATGGATCTTGAAAAAGAGCGCGGAATTACAATCACTGCAAAAAACACCTCGATATATTACAAGGATGTCAAGATAAATATTATCGATACTCCCGGACATGCGGATTTTGGCGGAGAAGTTGAAAGAAGCCTGAACATGATCGATGGCGCTCTGCTTCTTGTCGATGCTTCGGAGGGACCGCTTCCGCAAACAAGATTTGTGGTTAAAAAAACTCTGGAAAAAAAACTGCCGATACTGCTTGTTATCAATAAGATCGACAGAAAAGATGCAAGAATTCAGGAAGTGCTGGATGAAGTTTATGATCTTTTTATTGAAGTGGATGCCGATGATGAACAGATTGATTTTCCAATTCTCTATACAAATGCAAAATTAGGGATTGCGCATAATGAGCCGGACGATGACAGCACAGACCTTCAGCCGCTTTTTGAAAAAATAATTGAAAGAATTCCGGGTCCCGAAGCGGATGACGATAAAACACCGCAGTTTCTTGTGACCAGCCTTGACTATGATTCTTATGTAGGGCAGATATCAATCGGAAGGCTTGAGAACGGTACTCTTGAAATGAACAAGAATTACAGCTTATGCGGGGAGGATAAAATCACTAATAATGTTAAGTTTTCTGCACTTTACAGATATGAGGGGTTGACAAAGAAACAAGTTGATAAAGTATATGCAGGAGATATAATTGCATTAGCCGGAGTGGAAAATGTTACGATAGGCGATACGATAACATCTTTAGAGAACCCCGAACCGCTCGAACGGATAATAGTTGATGAACCTACCGTATCTATGCTTTTTTATGTGAACAGCAGCCCGTTTGCCGGAAAAGAAGGAAAGTACCTGACATCAAGACATTTACTTGAGCGGCTCGAAAAAGAGACACTCAGGAATGTATCCATAAAGCTCAAAAAAACAGACAGGGCTGATTCGTTCGAAGTCAGCGGCAGGGGTGAACTGCAAATGGCAGTGCTTATAGAAACTATGAGACGTGAGGGTTTTGAACTTATGGTATCCAAACCAAAGGTAATTACAAAAGAGGAAAACGGAAAAATCTTCGAGCCTGTTGAAAGAGTCTTTATCGATATACCGGAAGAATTTATAGGTGCGGTAACTGAAAAATTATCAATTCGCAAGGGTAAAATGGTCAATCTCAAGAATTTGAAAAATGAAAGGACAGACCTTGAGTTTATCATTCCAACGCGGGGGTTGATCGGTTTTACCAGCCAGTTTCTGACCGACACAAAAGGGGCGGGAATTATGAACAGGCTTTTCGAAGGATTTGAACCCTGGTTTGGGCCGATTCCTCAAAGATTGAAAGGCGCACTTGTAGCAGACAGGATGGGTAAATCAAACTCTTATGCAACTTTGAATATGGTTGACCGGGGAGAATTATTTATAGAAGTAGGAACGGAGGTTTATGAGGGGATGGTCATCGGTGAAAGAAACCGGGGAGGGGATTTGAGTGTAAATATTACAAAAGAAAAGAAACTTACCAATATGCGCGCTGCCTCCTCTGATGCAACGGTTGTGCTCAGACCGCCAAGAGCGATGTCACTTGATCAAACCATCGAATTTATTTCAGAAGATGAATTAGTGGAGATCACACCAAAATCGATACGTCTGCGCAAAATGGAACTTGATTCGACTAAACGCGCTGTTTTGTTTAGAAAAGCAAAATCGAGTTGATCTAATCGTTTAAACACGGCAAAAAGTAAATATAAGGAAATAGCTGTAATAGCCTGTTACTCTCCGTTTGGGGGAAGGAAAGATTTATTGGCGATGCAGAGCCGAATAATTCTAAAGCGTCATCCACTATCTCTCACAATTTTTCACGCACAAATCACCCCTTTTTTTCATCTTCATTTAAATATTGACAAATAGCAGAAGTATATCTATAAAGGTAATTCGGAGGCTTTTGAGCTAAGTAATACAGACAGATAGAGGTTCAAATCAGGTTATTGATCCTTGTTCGTTTTGTTCATTCGATAGAGACTATAGCCAAATACGATTGCAAAATAGATCAAGGGATTACCCCAGGGGATCAAACCGACAGGCGGTGTAGGGGATGCGGGAAGTACAGGAGGAACCTGCGCATACAGCGATTCAATAAATGATCCTGCAAGAATAAGAAGAGTAACCGAAAACACAATGTTAAATATTTTCATCATTATGCCTTAACTATCTTATAAGTAATAAGACACTTGATGATTTTGTGGTAAATATTAGTGGACATGATACAATTGAATGTGCTCTTGGTACTAAACATAATAATATTAAACATGAGATAAACATTGGTGTACCTGATATAGTATTAACATTAATTGTTGATAGTAACGCTGGTACTGTTAGGGTTAGTAATTTAGTTGATCATATCTCAGATGAA
>JADFON010000432.1 GCA_022562855.1 Candidatus Zhuqueibacterota bacterium
AAGAGAATCAAAGATAAACCCTCTGTAATTTACGTTCATTTCACTGTTCATCTGGGTTTGCAAAAGGAACGGTTTTCAGGGTTGATCCGGAAACAGGAGAACCGAAAATAATCTTTCAGAAGACCGGACAGATATTGAGTCCCAAAGAAAAGTTTGACGCTGCAAATGCTTTGCGAAAAGACTTCGACGCTGCTGCTGTGAAAAAGAGTTTTGACACCACCAAGAGAGCGGAGGCCGCAATGCAGAAAGCCTTCGAGTTATCAACTCGGCCTGGAAATAAATCTAGAATTGGTAGTGACCAGGCATTGGGTGTGCTGTTTCAGAAATTACTCGATCCCGAGAGTGTCGTGAGAGAAAGCGAATACGCAAGAACCCCGGAAGGTGCAGCGCTTATTGCCAGGATCAGAGCATTCCCTGGGAAAATCATTCAGGGCGGACTTGGTATAACTGATGAAGATCGAAGGAATCTTCTTGAAACGGCTAAGGCCGTAATTGATGCAGACAAGGCGGCGATGAATGAACACATCAATCGTTTTTCTATCATTGCCGATGAATCAGGACTGAATAAGAAAATCATTTTTGGGAATATCAAACCTTTCGATATTAAAACATCTGAAATTAAAAAGACTGATTCCAGTGGCGCACGTAGCAATTTACCAACACTTGGTGAAACAAAAACCATTAGCGGTATAACTTATACCTATATTGGAAATGGCCAATGGTCATTTGAGTAACATGGCTACGATAACAACAGAAAAATTAATTTCTCTATGTTTACCATATTTACAAAAAAAATATGATTTCCATTCTGATTTTTTTGCTGCAATGAGCACAAGAATCGTCGACAATTAACGTTTTTCCTTTGTATTCTTCGCTGTTGCCCAACAGCAAAAAATCGACGCCTCACCATACATCAAAAGATTTTTCATTTTCAATTGTGATGGAGTGAAAATTGTATCGTAAAGGACCCCCAAACTTTTTATATTCCTCAGCCAACATAAAACCATCATCTGTTTGGTCTAATAAACCTGCTTTTGCTAAAAATTCAAGCCTCGACTCCACTTCATTTTTTGATACACTTAATGCACTGCTTAATTCATCTAATTCCGGTGTTATCTTTTCATTTTCATAAGAATTGATCAAATATCTTGCGAGCAGTTTTTCAGTATTCGATAATAGATAATTATTGGGTCCGTAATATTTAATATTGTTAGCTATCTCATTATTTTCTCTGAAAATTTGAACGATTTCTAATCTCAGGTCATCGTCAGGTGCAATTCCAATGTTTTTCATGGCGAGAGGGATACCGGTAGAATGCAATGGTTTTTCCCAATCTGCCAAAAGATAATTTATCACCTTAAATTGTTGATCTTTGTTGCCGCCAAATGTCAATTTCTTTATAGTGTCCGTTTCACGGTTGACATAAAAAATTAAGCCGATGACAATAGCAATACTTATTGTGTATAAAGTTTTTCGCAGCATTTTTAACTCACTTTTGATCTAATAAATATTGAATATCTCTTGTTACGTTGTCGTATAATTGTTCACCGACATATTTTTTGAATATAATGCCGTTTTTATCTAATAGGTAATAACTTGGAAAACCTATTATTCCAAATTTTTGGGATAATTCTTCATCTCCGACATAAAAAGGGTAATCATATTCATAGTCTTTTAAAAATTCACTAACATCTGTACCGTTCCCGGAATTTAATCAAGTACCATGTTTTTATAGTATGTCCTGTCATAGTATGCGGTTTTAGAATTGTTTAGATTCTTCAGGTGCTAAAACACTTGAAAACTGATGTCTGTTTTTTCTTTTTGCCAGTTCAAATGCATCATCCATCGACATTAAAGCAGTATTTTCGCGGGTAGATGTCCATTCTTCACCGGACTTTTGTGATGCAAAAAACAAAACAAAATGACAAAAGCTGTTTATGACGTTTTCATCCCATACTGTGTATTCAGGTTTTACATATGACATTACTGATTCCGAAGGGAAGAGATCAATGATCCCATCAGGAGAAACGGTAAATTTTATGATTTCTTTTGTAATTGGGTCGGGAGATTCAACATGTGCAGTTTTTTGCATTAATTCCGGGATAAAAAGGCTGTCCCATGCGCACCACGTATACAATGTTCTGCCGTCTACTTCAAATTTATGCGGCATGTCCCGCAGAGCTATACCCCAATACCCGATTATTTCGTTGTTGTCATTATGATAAACACCGATCCAGTTATTGATTATGTCTTCGATTTTTTCAAATGGGAGATTTGTAGAATCCGCAACTTGTTTGTGAGACACCGGTTTACCTTCGGCAAAAAGCCGGTAAATATGTGCTGAAATCAACTGTTCGTCCGGACTCATTGAAGGTATAGCCTTGTTATATGCTTTAGACAGGCTGTCCAAATCAACGTTAAACGGGTTCGTTATTATTGCTCTTTCGTTAGGTTTACTTGGTCTACAC
>JADFON010000433.1 GCA_022562855.1 Candidatus Zhuqueibacterota bacterium
AGATATTTAATGGTCCCAATTATTCATTGGCGGAAGAAGCGTATTACAACGCTCTCACAGCGATTATTGAAGAGCCTGTATACCGGGAGTATTATCCTCCGTATTATAAGATAAGAGTAGGAAATTATCTGCAGCGAGAGGAAGCAGACCTGTATAGGATTCAAAAACTGAGAAGATTATACCCTGATTCCTGGATTGTTCCCACGAGAATATTCCCCTATAAAGTGGCTCCAAGAGTAATGCTCGATGATTCTTTGTTGTTTCCGGATACGACGATAGTAGAGATTGACACATCAAAGATATCATCATTTCCATTTTAATAAGAATATTCGTTTTTTGTCCAAATAAAAAATCCCCCGGAACATTAAGCTTTCGGTTACGGGGGACAATGGTTACTATTAAAACAATTTAGCCGCATTTTGAAAAACCGCAGCTTCTGCATACAACACAACCGCTTTCGTGTTCCACAGGACTACCGCAATCAGGACAAATGCCGAGACTCAGGGATTGACCATTGCTTGACGATTCGGTTTTAACAAATACTTTGGGAGCATTAAGGATTGTCAAAGATTTCGAGAATTGTTGTGCGTAATCGTCGTTCATATATTTTGATAGCGTTTTCCCGATTGCATCAGGTACAGACAAGATTTGTTCCCCCTCTTGCCAGACCGGTCTGCTTGTAATACCCATTAACTGCTTGGTTGTTGATTCTAAAGATACTCCAGATCTCAGGCATAGTGAAATCAGTCTTCCGACCGCTTCTGACCATGCAGCTACATCAGTACCGTGTTTACCAATATTAGTAAATACCTCGCAAAGTCCAAATTCATCCCGGTTAATGGTAACGTACAATGTCCCCTCGCCTGTAACAATTTTTTCCGTAATTCCGTATGTTGTTTTTCCTCTTTTACGTGGGGTGATTTCTGCGGGAACGTTATCTTTCTTGATGGTGCTATCTACAGTTTTTTGCTCCGTATCTTCTTTAGTTTCCTCTTTGTGAGCGATATTTAATACTTGCGTATCCCGGCATCGGTCTCTAAAAACAGTAACTCCTTTGCATTCAAGTTCATAAGCTAACAGATACACTTTTTTTATATCTTCTTGAGTAGATTCATGTGCGAAATTAACAGTTTTTGAAACAGCATTATCGCAATATTTTTGAAAGGCTGCCTGGATTCTAATATGAGCCTCGGGGGAAATGTCGTGAGATGTAACAAAAAGTCTTTTAACATCTTGAGGAATCTCATCCAGGTTCTGGATAGAGCCAAGTTCTGATATTTTCTGCATGAGATTTTCAGAATAAAAACCTCGGTCTTTAGCAACTTTTTCGAACATAGGATTCACTTCAACCAGTTTGTCGTTATCCATTACGTTGCGATAATAAGAGATTGCAAAAATGGGCTCTATACCACTTGAGGAATTCGCTATAATACTTATGGTACCTGTTGGCGCAATTGTAGTGTTATTAGAATTACGTATTTCAGGTAAACCGGCGTTATCGTAAATCGAATTCTTGAAGTTGGGGAAGGCTCCCTTGATTTTAGCTATTTCCATTGATTTTATTTTTGACTCTTTATTGATAAAATTCATCACTGTTTCACCGGATTCCAGAGCTTCATCAGAGTCAAATGGAATTCCTAATTCAATTAACATATCTGCATATCCCATTACACCAAGACCAATTTTCCGGTTTGCCTGTACAATTTTATCAATTTCCGGAAGAGGATAGTGATTTGCATCTATAACATTGTCAAGAAAATGAATGCATTTGTGAACAGTATTTCTGAGTTTATCGTAATCGATTTCAACCTTTCCATTGTTTTTTATTAACATTTTGTAAAGATTTAAGGATCCTAAATTGCATGCCTCGTAAGGAAGAAGCGGCTGTTCTCCACATGGATTAGTGCTTTCCATGTCTCCGAGTTCTGGAGTTGGATTATCCTTGTTTATTCTATCGAGAAATATTATTCCGGGGTCTCCGTTTTTCCAAGCCATATTGATGATCAGATCGAACACCTTCCTTGCATTGAGTTGACGCACAACATGTTTTCCACGAGGACTGATCAAATTGTAATTGGAGTTTGATAAAACACTTTTCATAAATTTTTCTGTGATTGCAACCGATATATTGAAATTGTTAATTCTATTATTATCAAACTTGCAGGTTATAAAATCAAGTATATCGGGATGGTCAATCCTGAGTATACCCATGTTTGCACCTCTTCGGGTACCTCCTTGTTTTACCGCTTCGGTTGCCGCATCAAAAACAGTCATGAATGAAACCGGTCCGCTGGCAACGCCATGAGTAGAAAATACAATATCATTTTTAGGTCTAAGCCGTGAAAAGTCGAAACCTGTTCCTCCTCCTGTTTTATGGATCAAGGCGGCGTGTTTTAGTGAATCGAATATTTCTTCCATAGAATCTTCGATCGGAATAACAAAACAGGCAGATAATTGACCGTT
>JADFON010000031.1 GCA_022562855.1 Candidatus Zhuqueibacterota bacterium
ACCTCACTCGAAGGGCACAACCGGTTGATAGGGCATGATTCGCATAGCGGTTTACGTGCCTGGCAGGTTTTTCTGCCGTGATCGATCAATAGGTGAGAAAAATGTGTCCATTCTTCTTCCGGTACTACTTCATTAAGGTCTTTCTCTATCTTATCCGGATTATTATTTTCCGATAATTCCAACCTGTTTGACAGACGTTTAACATGAGTATCGACGACTATTCCGGGTATACCGAATATATTCCCAAGGATAACATTTGCGGTTTTTCTACCGATTCCCGGTAAGGACACCAAATCCTCCATGTTACCCGGAACCTCCCCGTCAAATTTTTCTAATATTTCAATGCAGCAATTCTGAATGCTCTTAGATTTATTGTTGAAAAATCCTGTTGACCTGATATCGTTTCCAAGATCTTCCAGGGATACTTCCGCGAAGTGTTTTGGCGAAGGATACTTTTTGAATAAATCGGGTGTTACCTTGTTGACTCTTTCGTCAGTGCATTGGGCTGATAAAATAGTAGCGATCAGGAGTTCCAGCGGTGTCGTGAAATTCAATGAACATTTCGAATCGGGGAACTCCTTATTCAGTATAATAATTATTTGCTTTAAGCGGTCCTTCTTAACCTGAGTTTTCTCAGCCATTTCTATTTCCTCCGGATTCACTTCTGCGTATGGTGTTCTTCGTAAAACATCGTTTATTATTTGGAGCTTCTTTTGCTTTGAAAAAAAAGATGAATCTCCGCTGCTCCCATCGTGTTCAATATGTCTTGCTTCTCCAGCCACCCTTTGCGCGCTATCCCGATACCGTATTCGACATCTTTTATTCCTTCAATGTTATGCGCATCGGGATTTACCGCGATCATGACACCTTTTTCTTTTGCATATTTGCAGTGCCGCCAGTCGAGATCGAACCGGTGCGGATTCGCGTTGATTTCTATGACTATGCCATTTTTTTTCGCAAGATCTATAATATACTGCATATTAACCGGGAAACCTTCCCGTGCGAGCAGTAAGCGTCCTGTCGGGTGCCCAAGAATGGTGGTAAAGGGATTGTTCATCACCTTTTCAAGTCTTTTTGTAGCCTCAACCTCATTCATTTTTAGTTTTGAATGTACCGATGCCACAACGAGGTCAAATGTCTCAAGAATATTATCCGGGTAGTCAAGCGAACCGTCAATTAATATATCGGACTCGATACCTTTGAATATTTTGAAATCGGGATACTTGTCGTTGAGCTTATCTATTTCTTCATGCTGTTGCTTGATGCGGTCTTCCGAAAGCCCATTCGCATAAAATGCCGACTTGCTGTGGTCGCAAATTCCCAGGTATTCATACCCTAAACCGATACACGCGGCTGCCATTTCTTCAATGGATTTGGTCCCGTCACTGTAGGATGTATGCACATGGAGTATACCTTTTATATCGCCGGGCATTACTAACTGCGGTAGATCGTTCTTCGACGCCGCTTCAATTTCTCCAAAGTTTTCTCTCAGTTCGGGTTCGATATACTCCAGGTCAAGCGCTTTGAATACATCTTTTTCATCCTTACAAGAAACGGAGGCTCCATTTTTATAAAGTCCGTATTCGTTCATCTTTAGACCAAAGGCCTTTGCTCTTGACCGCATAGCCGTATTGTGCTCCTTCGAGCCGGTAAAATGGTGCAGCATAAATGGATATTCATTTTCTGAAACAAGCCGCAGGTCAGCCTGGAATCCCGAGGCAAGTCTCACCGAAGATTTTGTCTCTCCTTTTCCGATTACGGAATCAACATCCGGTAAACTTGTAAATTTTTCCATTGTAGATTCTCTATGCTCGTTCTCCACTACAGCTATCAGGTCAATATCTTTTATCGTTTCTTTATGACGTCTTATGCTTCCTGCGATGCTGACTTGTTTTATATGGGGAAATTTCAGGACTATCTCGAGGAGATTGTACGCGGCGTGCTTTGCTTCATGAAAAAGATGCCTCTCACGGGACACTTTCAAAAACTGTATTCCCGATAGTACATTGGCTTGCGATTTTTCGCCGAATCCGTTAAGGTCTGCCAGCCGGTTTTCATTACAGGCGTATTCCAATTCTCCAATGGATGTGATTTCCAATTTCTTGTATACAGCCCTTACTTTTTTTGGTCCCATTCCCGGAAGTTTCAAAATGTCGAACAGTCCGTCCGGTAATTTTTCCTTCATCTGTACATATTCGTCTATAGTCCCCGTGTTAATCAGTTGTGTAATCTTTTCCGCAAGACCTTTCCCAATACCTTTTATTTCGCTGAGTTTGCCTGTTTCAACTATAGATTTAACAGGTTCGGTAAGACTTTCTACGATTCTTGCCCCGTTTGTGTGTGCCCTCGCGCTGAACGGATTGCCCCCGGATAACTCGATCATTACGCCGAGTTCCTGTAAAATTTTTGCTACGGATTTGTTGTCCATTTTCTATTCTCTATTTTTTTACCACTGAAGTGATTCACTCGTATCTAATATTATCATTCGGGATACTGCTTATTAATGGGACTGTCTATTTGGTAAGGTATTTTGAAATGAATTGCAAGAAAATTTTTAAAAGATTTGCTTAAACCTGTTTTTCAGGGATTTTCAGGCGGAAGAATTAGTTGTTTTTGCACCAAGACGGTTTACTAATTTTTGTATATACCCGGCATCGAAGGGTTTAAATACCGAGGCATCGGAATACCGTTTGTAAAGCGTACGCAATTGAGACTTTTTTGTTACGGCTTTATCCATCAATATGATGAATATGTTTGGATATTTCTCCCGAATGGAAATGAGGAAATCAATCCCCTTATTTTCTACAATATTTACATCGATCAATAAATAAACTGCCGATTCCAGTTCCGCTTTAAAAGCCGGGGAGTCGTTTGCAATCCTAACATCGAATTTATCGGAAAATACCAGCGCCAAACTCTTCGATAAATCTTCATCTTCATCTGCAATGAGAAGTTTCGGAAGACTATTCTTATTTTTATTCATATAACCCAGTTATAAAAAAACACAAAGTATTCTTGTCTTTACAGCGCCAAATAAAAAAGAATATCACAATTTCTATGCCAGATTGAAAATATGGTTGAATCAGATATAAGTCAAACAAAAATCAAACCGCGCCCAGTGGGAAACTCTACTATTTAGTAGAATATATTCTTAATTATGAGAATAGCCGGGGGAAATAGTGGCAGGTCAATAAAACTGTTTTTGCATCATTTCAACGATATGGACAATTCATCAAGCTTTCTATAGAGTGAGGAGACGCTTATCCCGAGAGCTGCAGCCGTTTCTTCTTTTTTCATGCCATGATTCGACAGCGCTTCTGCAATGTGCCGGTGTTCATAAATTCTCATTGCTTCTTTTAAATCGTCCGGTGTGGTGGTTTTTTCTTCGGGAATTTCCATATACATATTCGGAGGGAGGTTATTCGGGCTTATGAGAGAGGAATCGCAAAAAATAATAGCCCTCTCGATCGCGTTTTGCAGTTCTCTTATTTCTCCTTTCCAGTTATAATTGATAAGGATTTTCATAGTCTCGTTGTCAACTCCGCTTACCGGTTTACTCATTTCTTTGGAGTATTTATGAACAAAGTGGTTGACCAGCAAGGGAATATCGTCTTTTCGTTCCGAAAGAGACGGCAGGCTTATTTCTATTACGTTTAACCGGTAATATAAATCAAGCCTGAATTTTTCTTCTTTAATAGCCTTCAGAAGATCGAGATTGGTCGCAGTGATTATTCGGACATCAATTTGCACAGGCATTGTTTCTCCAACCGGAATAATCTCTTTCTGCTCGATTGCCCGGAGAAGTTTTGCCTGAACATTTAAAGGAACGACGCCTATTTCATCAAGAAAAAGCGTCCCTTTGTTCGCTGCTTCAAAAAATCCTTTTTTGTCTTTTATCGCCCCCGTAAAGGCTCCTTTTTTGTATCCGAACAATTCACTTTCGACTAAATGTTCCGATATTGCTCCACAGTTTAATGCAACAAATCGCTCGCCCTTTCGTTTGCTGCAGTAGTGAAGCGAACGTGCTATGAGTTCTTTGCCTGTCCCGCTTTTTCCGGTTATCAGTATATTTCCGGTCGTATTGGCAACTTTTTTTATGCTTTCAAACACAGCCTGCATTTTTTCAGTTTGACCGATCAGGTTTTCAAAATCATATTTTTCATTGATTTCTTTCCTGAGATTCTTGTTTTCCAGCAATAATTCCTTGTGTTCGAACAATTTTTTGATTTTGAACAAAACGTCGTCAAATTCCAGCGGCTTCATGATATAATCATATGCGCCGAGACGCAGAGCCTTGACCGCGGTTTCAAGCGCCCCAAATGCAGTGATTATAATAAAAAAAGTCTCCGGTTGTATTCCCGATACTTTTTGTAACAGCGTGATACCGTCGATACCGGGCATTTTAATATCCGTTATCACAAGATCGTACCCGGATGATTCGGCACCGGTAATTTTCTCGAGGGCAATTTCACCGTTACCCGCTTCGTCCACGCTAAATCCTTCGCTTTGCAGAAAATAGGCTAAAGAGTTACGAATAATTTCTTCATCGTCCACGACTAAAATCTTGCGTTTCATAATTATCTCAATATTGGAATTTCTATTTTAAATGTGCTGCCGGAGCCGACCCGGCTTTCTACAGATATTTTGCCTCTAAGACTTTCTATTATTCCATAGCTGACCCACAGTCCTAAACCTGTGCCCTTGCCGACGCCCTTTGTTGTAAAAAAAGGATCGAATATCTTGTTGATTATCGATTCCGGCATGCCTTTTCCGTTATCTTTTATTTCAATATTTATCGATCCGTTCCCCATATTAGAAGATATCGAAATATGCCCATTTTCTTCGGGAATAGCGTCCAGCGCATTGAGCAATATATTTATGAAAACCTGCTGCACCTGATCATCCGGCAAATCGGTAACCGGCAGCTTGTCATCAAGCTGTACATCGATTTCACAATGGTTTGCCCGGTTGTCGTATTTGATAATATTTACTGCTTCCTGAACGAGATTATTGATATTGGTAGGTTTTATTTGAAAATCGGATGGTTGGGAAAATGTTACAAGTTCATGGATGAGTTTACTGATTCGGTCAGTTTGTTTTTTTATTAGATTCAAGTTTTTCTTTAAGTTTTCATCGTCTGTGCCTCTTACAAGCACCTGTATTAAAGAGGATATAGATGTGAGCGGATTTCCGACTTCATGAGCGATACCTGCCGCTAACTGACCGACAACAGATAATTTTTCGGAATGGCTTATCTGAGTTTTCAGTTTTTTATATTCGGTCATATCCCTCAGTATGGCGGAACTTCCGATAATTTTCCGGTTTTTGTCCCTGATAATCGACCGTGTTAATGACGTCGTAATTCTTTTGCCGTCCTTTGTAACTCTTTCGCCTTCGTAGTTTTTTATGAACCCTTCCTGCTTAAGCAGGGTATTTATCAACCTTAACTCTCCGGATTTTTTTGCTTCGGGTGTAAGAAGTATATCGAAATTCTTCCCTATGACTTCCTCACGGGGATATCCGAATATGTTTTCGGCTCCTTTATTCCACGATACGATTGTATCATTGAGATCCATTCCGATTATCGCGTCGACGGAATTATCTACAACGGACGATAGATAATGTTCCTTGGAGAATATTTCCTGGCGAATCTGAATTTTTTCTGTCAGGTCGTTGTGAATAGTAGAATACCCGATTAATTTGCCGTCATTATTTCTTAATCTCGTCCAATTTACTTCAACAGTAAGCACTTTTCCGTCTTTTCTTACTCTTTCGGTTCTGTAGTAATCCGCTAAACCGTCTTGCTTTAAAAGTAACTCCATCGACCGGAGTTCTTTGCTTGTGCGTAATTCATCGGTAAAAAGTATGTCAAGCGACTTTCCGATTACCTCATTCGGCTTATATTGGAACATCAATTCTGCGCCTTCGTTCCACGTAGATATATTGAGCTTTTCGTCAAGATTAATTACCGCATCTGTTGTTCCATCGGATAGGGAGGCGAGCCGAAGATCTTCATATTCTAATTCCTTCCTATAACTATTTGTTATATTTTCAAGTTGTAAATCCCTGAAATGATTTGAATGCAAGATCTGGGTTTCATTGAATATATCGCTAATTTCACGGCAATTAATACAAAAAAACTGGTCGTCGTCTCGCAGTCTATCCATAAACCTCATGAAGACTGTTTGACCGTATAAGAAAGCAAGCTGTGTTTCTTTCAGACTAAATCCAGGTTCATCACGTTTTTTTGCCATTTTTTCAAGAAAAATATTCAGTTTTGTATTGTCCTCTTTTTCAAAGATATGAATCAAGGCGTTAAAATGTTCCGTTACCGTTTCTTCAATGCCGCTTACCTGATTTTTTTGGTGTCGGTCTTTCGACTTCTTGACAAGAGAAACCCACTCGTTAATTATGTTGCCGCTCTCCTTTTTGAACGCTTCTATGTATTTTTTATCCATCGAATTTCATGTTTGATGTTAGGATCAATATGGTACTGTAGTCCTCAGAAGCACAACGTGCTTTATGGAATAAGTTTCAATTGATTCCATGGCGGAAAAATCATCCTCAAGGGCATTGAATTCTGCCAATCTGATACTATAGTATAACCCGTTGTGCTATTACAAATCCCTTATTTTGTGGCGCGGCGTAAGCCGTCCCTGACGGGAGAGTGAAAAAATTATTCGAATTCAAACCATAAATGTCATTCCCATGCAACACTCACGAAAACGAACCGAAAAAAACAATTCTGGATTCCGTGTCCCCAAAAACAGGGGCGCATAGCGGCAGGCAGGCTAAGCACGGAATGACAATTTATCCTTTCATTCTAATAGCACAACGGGTGTATAATAAGAAAAAAGAAGAAATATTCAAATAGATATGCTAAACGGGATTTTCTACAACCAAAACATCAAATGATTCCGGTGATTTATTATTAGTGCCGGTTTCAATTTTTGCTTTCAGTCTTGTGTTGTCTTTGCTGTAACTTTTTCTGATGTAACCAAGTCCGACAGTTTTCTTGATCTTTCTTGAATAGGTCAAAGATGTGATATGTCCGGCTCTGATATTGTCTTCTGAATACAGCATATAATCGCCATCAGGAACATTGTCAGTCTGAAAAACTATACTGCGGAGGTGCTTTTGTACTTTGTCATAAGTGTCAAGGCGGGCGATAACCTCCTGACCGATATAACATCCCTTGGTGAAACTGACATCGCTTATAATTCCAGCTTCGTGGGGATTGATGTTTTCATTGAATTCGTTGGGAGAGGAAGGTAAGCCATTTTCAATTCGAAATATTTCGTGAGCCTCTTCGCCAATCAAGCTTATTTCTAATCCCAAATGGTCATCCAACATGCTATTCAACAATTCCGCACAGATTTTTTGTTCTACAATGATCCAATAGTGGTGAAATTTGTCATTCATATGAGGTCGAATCAGATCGAAAGATACATTATCGACAGATATTGGAATTAGTCTGCGCTCATCCACTGAACTGCCGGTATTACCGCTGAGAAGCTCTACAAATTGGTCTGCTTTCGGACCAAGTATCTCGATAATAATTATTTCATCCCGGAAAGGTAGTACATTGACATCGTCCACAATAATATATTTTTCTATCCACTTCAACAGTTTTTCTTCGTATTCAGGACAGCCGGTCATAAGAAGGTAATCGCCATAATTGATCAAAGTCGCGTAATCGATAATTCTTCCGTTTTCATTTGTAAAAATAGTGCGTGTTACTCTGTTTTTTTCTAAATTTTTTGTTTCATTGGTGGTAATCCTGTGAAGAAAATCGAGAGTATCCGTACCGTGCAGCTTGTAAATACCTTTGTCCGGTAATATACGAATACCAGCCGAATTATATAATGCATGATATTCATTTTCTATAGAGCCGAAGTTCTGAACGCAAAGATAATCTCTATCCGGGTTAAAAATAGCTCCGTGTTCCTTGAAAATATCACGGATAGAGGCAGAACCGGTATTTGTTTGATTCATAGACATTTTTAATCGGAAATTTTTGATTGAAAGCGTCCGGCAGTATTATGAATTCTTGTCAAAATCCACCGCCCGAGTGCCTTTTCTCTTGACCAGATGAAATGAAATTGTCCTAATAATGCGCCATATACGAGAAGTAATACCTGGTGTATGGGGAAAAACAGCATTACTCTGAGAAAGATCCTTAGAATCAAGGAAGAGTCTGCATCTATTTTTAAAATTCTGACAATTTTGTCAGAGAAATATACGGTACTTGAACCTGCTAATGCAAATGTAAGAAGAATTAAAATTATTGTCCATGTACCGGTAATATCCCATTTGTGCTTTAACTTGGTTATAAATCCAGGCATAATTATGATACATAAAATTCATCAAAACTGCTGACGAATTACTGTCATTAACAATATAACTAATAACATTATTCCCGAACCTGTATAAACTAATGTAAGGTTGTTTTCTGAATTTCGGGCTTTAAAGATAACTATAATCGCAATCGCCGTCAGCAAAATGCTCGTTGATAACGAATGGGTAGCCATCGGATTCGCGCCAAAGAAGTACCTCATTTGTTCGCCGGGGAGTGAAATTACATAAGCAATACCGATCACTAAATTGAGAAAAGTAGCGTGCATAAACATTTTACCACCATATTGAACAGCCCATTTCGACCAGTCATCCGAACCGGATTTTCCCCGTGCCCCGATTATCATAACCCAAAGACCGGAAATTGCCACCGCACTTATGACAAAATGTAAGTACCCGGTATATAAAGATAAATCGCTAAATCGCGGGATGGCGCTAATACTACCTTCAAGATAACCCGACCATGTTTCCGGGCGAAGCATTACCGGAAAATTGTAAGAATACAGAAGACCGAGGAGCAAAAAAAGAAGCATTATAATTCCCGGAATCAAACTAAGGAACCGTTCAGGTGAATCCCATTTTTTTCTGATATGATAGCATCCGATTTGTCCCGATAGTAAAAGAAAAAAAGCGGTATAGAGGACTATTGATCCCAGTATTTGAGAAAATGGAATGGTATTCCAATATATCAGTAGAACAAGAACTGCAGGCACAACTATACCGGCAAAAACAAATATACCCGCTTTATAGATGTAGCCGGACAGCAGTCTGCCGAGTTTGTATTGGTTCGAATTCGGGTCCTTTGCTCCGGCGCTTATTAAGGTAAAGACCGAGCCGCCGACAATAAGATTCATAGGAACGAGATGCAAAATAAAGAAAAATAATAGCATGAATTTTAGTGTCGAGAGAGACTCAGGGAGTGAAAGTTGTTCTATGGCTGATGGCATGATATATTTTTTGGTTTGTAATAGTTAAGGGTTTTTGGGACTGCCGTCTTCTTTATACCATGATTCGATATAATCTGATATCATTCTTAGCTCTTCATCCGTTCCCAGCCACGGCACCATTAATTCAATCTGCTCTGTGAATATCGGGATCAAATCGAACACATCGTCTGAAGTTGAGCCGTAAAATGAATCGAAGATCGGTCGTGTGTCGCCGTCGATTGTATGGCAAAAATTGCATCTATTATTAAAGACTTCTTCACCGGATTGAAATTTATACTCTTTATCGGTTTTTGAATACAGGAAATTTGCCAGTAATCTGCGTTCCTCATCGGTTCCGGAAAACGGGGTCATTGCAAACCGCGAATGTTCCAAACGGTCTATAAAATAATAAATAAATTCTTCATTTAGACCTTTTAGTTGATTTGGCAAACCCATGTCTCCCTGTAAGACATGACATCCACCACAGGAACTCACAAAGATCCCTCCTCCAGGACCGAGAAAATCGTACATCGCTGCGTTTTCCGTTATTAGGTTATCCCGGTATTCGTATATGTCACCCCGGCGCATTGTGTCGGCAATCGTCAGCGTTATCAAAACTGTTAAGAAGAACAACGAAGTACTAAAAATTATTATATACAGTTTGTTGTCATAGTACAAATGCATAAAGAACAATGCAACAAGCGCCGCCTTGAAAGAGGCGATGCCAAGCGCTATAATCAAATTGAGGGATCCCATATCTATAAACGAAACGGTTACCGTAATAATCGTCAGAAATAAAAGAGAACCGCCAATTAAAAAATATATTTTTCTTGGTAATACATGAGGTTTTTCATGATCATTCATTATCGCACCATTATATATATATCAGCAAATACAGTAAATTAATTTGACAGAAATTCCGTCACTTTCCGGTAGACGGCGTCTGAGTTTTTTATACAATCTCCCACTGATATGCCGCCTCTATAGTTACCGGCAAGAAACAAACCCGGATTCGATTCCTCGAATTTATCAAATTCCCGGTCATGCTCGAAATGTCCGGTATTATATTGAGGAATAGCTTTTTCCCAAAATTTTTGCGCCATGAATACCGGAGTTTCATTTATTTCCATGACGTCATGAAACTCTTTTAACACCTCTTGAATCAGATTCTCCCTGGCGTCATTTTTTTTGTCATTCAATAAGCCGGGGCTGCGCGCCCCACCAATGAACAGCGTAAATGAAACATGATTTTCATCCGACCTTTCAGGAAAAAGTACAGTATTCCAGATTGCACCGAGAAACAACTTTTTTTCTTTTTCAGGTATGAGAAATCCAAACCCGTCAAGATTACGCCCGACTGCCTCCTTTCGGTAACCAAGACACAAGACCAAAACAGGAGGATAATAAATTGAGAATAGATGTTCAGAAACATTCTTATCAATGCCGCTAAGAATATCAGCCGCAATATAAGCGGGAATCGTTGAAACTACGACCTTTGTCTCAATGGTATATTCCTCACCGTCCCTTTTATATTTTACAAGATATCCGGAATTCTCTTTTTCATTGTGTTCGACAGTATTTACTTCAGCGCCAAATACTACTTTTGCTCCCAGGGAGTGAGCAACAGCCCTCGGTAGTGAGTTCATTCCCTGGCGGAATGAGAACATTTTTGCGCTTTGCTTCGAATCTTCGGCGGATGTTTTTCTTTCTTTTCTTCCTTTTATCATCCCCTTTATCAATCCGCCATATTTTTCTTCGAGACGGAAGAGACGGGGAAAGGCGGATTTTACGCTCAGGTTTTCCGGGTTTCCTGCAAATACACCGCCGACAAACGGGTTGATCGCGTAATCGAGAAATTCCTGACCGAGCCGTCTTCTAACAAAATCGGCAATACTCTCGTCATCTTCAGCCGAAGCAGCTTTGAATTTCGAAACAAATGGTTCGCATAGCAATCTCAGTTTCGCTTTAGAAGAGAATAGCCTTGTCTTCAAAAAAGAACCGGGACTTGTGGGAAGCGCATGAAGCGTATTGTCTCTCAGTATATACCTTTTTTTAGCCTCTTCCCGCGCATAAATCATCTCACCGGAGATACCGGATTCTTCCGCTAATTTTCTTATTAGCGGAGTGGTTTCCAGTCCGCTGTTAGGTCCATGAT
>JADFON010000434.1 GCA_022562855.1 Candidatus Zhuqueibacterota bacterium
CGATCTATCAACCTTGCCTCCTTGGGTGAGCAAACCCCTTCGTAACACAATTTCGAAGGCATGTAGTATTTATCCAGAAAAAAGGTATCAATCGTGTTCAGAGTTTCTTGCTAAATTGAACTCAATAAGAAATCAAATCACAGATTGGAGAATTGAATCTGGAATTCCAGTTAGGCATGGTGCTATAAGGCATAGAGTTGTTTTTGACCCCAAAAAAGATGAATGCTTCGTCGAAAAAAATAAAATTTCAGGATGGAGAAAAGACAATTCATTTAAAGAACATAACTTAAAAGACATCGTATTGGAAATTGAAAATATCTGTTAATCTTGGGCTGCAATAAAAAGAAACAAAAATCAATCTCTCAAAAATAAGTTGCAACACTGAACAGAATACCGGCGCTGTTAGTCTCAACATTGTTCCTGTCGCGTTTCCAGTTATACAAATAATTCAGTTTAAAAACCGAATCGGAGGTAGGTCTGAAGTTGAGACCAAACGTAATGCGTGAGTGGGTATCTCCCGGTAATTCGGTATCGAAATCGACCGAATCATAGCTTAATACCCCTTCAAAATAAGAATCGGGCATTGTCCTGATTTTTCCATTCAGGAAATTTATGCTGCCTTGTAGATAAAAACCCTGTTGCTTTTCCGCGAATATTGAACCTAAAAGACTTTCCGGTAGATCGATCGTTGCATGGGCATATTCACCTATAATTTCATACCTGTTTTTTGTCCACCCTCCGTCAAACGCAATAATATTGAGATTCCGCTCTTTGTCAATGGGTAAGCCTTCTATCTCTGTAACATTGTAAGCCCCCGAATGCCATGAAAACCCGAATTCCAACTCAGGGACGGGACTGAGACCGATCCTCCCTGCGGAGGCAAGGCTGTTGTTATTATCTTCAATATTATGCTTTCCTGCGGATATGCGCGTTCCTTCCCCACTTTCCTCGATTATATCCGAAGTCAGCCCGTTCACGGCATAAATTTCATAAGTGATACGTGAGCTTACCGAAGGAAAAATCACACCAAAAAATCCCATACCCGGTTCTGAAAGAGTAGTTGGGATTATTTTTGTGCTCACCAATGGTCTGTCTGTCAGCTTATTTGCCGGGCTGTCATGAGCCAGATTGAATTTTCCAAGCGGCGTCAAGAGCATTCCGCCTCTAAATGTCAATGACCGATGGATCTGGAAGTCCATTATCGCCAGTTCAAGTAGTATTTCCTCGGTACCTTCTTCAAATTCCAATTCCGCAGCTAACCTGAATCGCTCAGACACATTCGAAAACACAAAGAGATTGAATCGTTTCGGAATAAAAGTCAGTTCTTCTGTAATTCCATCTTCACGTTCAAATCTGAAATGCGCTTCAGCATATCCGCCTATAAGAGCCTTCCCGGTTGCTAATTTGTAAAGATACGGTTTGTCGTAAACTCCGCCTTTTACAAAAGGTCTATCTGATTTTTCAACCTGGGAATGAACCTTGCTAATGCCAATCGTTAAAACAATAAAACTCATAAAGCAGACAAGTAATCCCATCCTGTATATATTAGTCAAACAAGCGACTATTGAAAATTTCATCTTATTCCTTTCATTGTTTCCCGCTGTCGATGATGATCGATATGGTTCCGTTTTCAACTTCGGTTTTGAATTTATACAAAGACTTCGCCGCCGGACCCCGCACTACCTTGCCTTCGAGGTCGTAGGTAGACCCGTGGCAAGGGCACAAAAAGAAATTTTTCGTCACTCCGACAGTACAACCCATGTGGGCGCAGACTGCTGATACGGCGTTAAAAGTCTTACCGTCTGTATTGATTAAAATGATTGGACCCAGCATACCGTCAGGCTCAATAATGATGCTCCCGCCGGCAATGAGCAGTTCCGGGTGCTGCCTTGTTTCAATTACTATTCTGCCATTTTGGACACTGCTTCTGTATGTTTTTGTTATTGCGCATCCTGCGCCTATGGATATCGCCAAAACCGAGCCGAGTATGCCGGCACCCGATTTTTCGAGAAATTCTCTCCGGTTTATTTGCTTTTTTTTCGCCATTTTTTTGATTATAAACTCATATTCTGAAACTCTGCTCTTATTTTTCCCTGATGATATTCACCATACGTTTTTAAAGTGTTAACAGAAATGCGATCAATGCTTTTTTGTCACTTTCGGATAATCCCTCGAAAAAGTTTCGTGCAATAACAGCTTCACCACCATGCAGAAGAATTGCCTGAGAAAGGTCCGATGTTCTTCCGTCATGAAGATAATGTGCAATGCCGCCAAGCGGGTCGCCAGCCAGTCTTAATCCCCAAAGAGGAGCGGTTTTCCATTCTCTGCCGTTTGCATCCCAATCGGGTCGGTTATCCGCAAGACCCGGACCCATATCATGAAGAAGTATATCGGAATAGAGATTTACATCAACCTGGTCAAGCGCGGAAATAACATTCGGACCCGTCTTCAAG
>JADFON010000032.1 GCA_022562855.1 Candidatus Zhuqueibacterota bacterium
ATCTCTTCTGAGATTCATAAAACCTAAACCGAATTTATAATAAGCAAACCGAAGTGATCCGGAATTAAATCTGGATTTTAAACCTACTGAAAGGTCGAAAATAGAATGGTTACCGCGGGCAACATTGTCACCGGCAGACCCTCCTGAACTTTCAACTAAGGCATTCTCGTCAAGGTCAAATTTATGATATCCGCCTTCAATTAGAAAGCTGCTTTGTTCGTTTATCTGGTACGAGAATCCAATACCGGCGTTTAAAGACGGGTTGTAAAAGTCGGGAAATACCGTTGGTTTCAAAGGAAATGTGCTTCCGCCGTTAAGGTAGAACTCGGCTGTTCTGTTACTTATTTCGTTTTCCTGTCCAAAGATATCGGCTGGAATTATCATAAGAACAACAAAAATTATGGTAAGCCTAATCATTAATTTTCCCTTATCAGAGAATTATAAGAGGAAATATGGAAACCGATTAAATGTTCAATTATATACAATGTTTAACCACCCGTATTCCATATAAAAACATATCGTCAATATTGTACACAAGGCAAAAATTTCTGTGATATAAGGTTGCCCGGCTCGGATTATAATCCGCCATTAACCTGTTTCACATAGATGTGCTTTGCTATGTCGTAATCCAAAGCAAGATCGGTTTGTCCAACCTGCAAAACTATAGAAGGCTTTTTTTGATGCAGCTTGATAATCGAACCGGGTGTAATGCCAAATGTCATAAGCCGGTCAAGCCGTAAATTTGACTTGGGGGTCATAAATACAATTTTGCCCTCTTCACCGATTTTGAGATCTATAAGAGGTTTGATGAGCGGCACAACTTTTTTTTGAAACGTAGAACAGCACTTTCCTCGCGGTATCGGCATATCGTGGGGACAATTAAGAGGATGACCGAGAAAAGTACAGATGCTGTCTGCCACTTCTGTGGTCAAGACATGTTCAAATTCACATGCCTGTGAGTGCGCTGAAAAGTCGTCCATTGCGAGGATTTCACTGAATAATACTTCGGCAAGACGGTGACGTCTTATCAGATTTTCAGCATATTTTTCACCTTCATCTGTAAAATTGACTTTTTCCGATTCGAGAATCAAAAAACCGTTCCGCACAAGTTCGTCGACCAATAGTTCCGGTTTATTCTCCTTCACTTTACTGGTAAGTTGTTCAAGGCTGTCCACTTCATTTTCCCTGTTTACCCAGATTTTGATAAGGACATGCTCCTTCGAGGATTTCTTTGTTTGAGACTCGTTTTCCTTTATTTCGAGACCTTCCGGATTAACAATCTTGTCTTTTACAGTATCCATATAGAAATCACTTGAAGGGAATATAATGCCCCACAGAAGGGGAAAAATATTATTTAAAATCCATAATATCGGTCAAATATACACATATATAGCTCAATAATCAATCTATAAAGAAACAGCAAAAGCGCCCTGGTTTTCCTCAATCCAAATATCGCAAAATGTACTTTTATAATTTTCGTGAATTGATTACCTTTTACCTGGTTCTCTCGGGGTATTTTCCTTAGTTGTCTCCGCATTTTATATAGGCAAATTTCGTGAAATCAAATTGCACAACTAATAAATATATTATCACAATCTTGAGTGTTCTTGTTGTCTTCTGCGGTTGCGGCCGGCAAGAGAATCCTGATGAATTGATAATTGCCGCCGCCACCAATCTGCAATATGCTCTCAAGGAAATCGGCGATAATTTCACCAGGAATAACGAAATATCCATTATTTTTGTCTGGTCTTCGTCAGGAAGTCTTGCCAATCAAATCCCGAACGGCGCTCCGTATGATATATTCTTCTCTGCAAATAAATCAATGATTGAGCCTCTCCGAAGTAAGGGATTTTTTCTCGATGAACATACCGTTACTTTTGCCGGCGGGCAAATTGCGATAGGTATCCCGGCAAATAATAGAAACCGTATTACCGGCACACCGGTCACCTTAAAAGATTTTGTCAATCCCGGCATGAAAAGAATTGTTATCGCCTCCCCCGACCATGCGCCTTTCGGAATTGCGGCAAAAGAAGCTCTAACTAATCAAGGTCTGTGGGACAAAATCAAATCAAAATTATTGTATGCGGAAAATATACGGCAATGTCTGCAATTCATTCAAACCGGAAACGCTGACGCCGGTATAATCTCTTCAAATATTCCGTCAATTGAAGGAATTTTAGTATTCCCCATTGAACAAAGCCTATATACGCCTCCTGAGCAAACGGCAGCGATTTTGAAAAACAGCCCTAATGCAGAAGCAGCTATCAAGTTTCTGAATTTTCTACGGGATAAGAGCAGTACAGACATTTTAGAAAAATACAATTACACAATATTGCGTTAAAATCTCATAAGAAAGTATTATTCCCGATTTACATATGGCAGAGATATCATTTTACCCGGTGTGGCTTTCCATTAAAGTTGCCTTAACCGCAACCACTGCAAATTTCTTTATAGGGACATTCCTCGCATATTTGCTTTCAAGGTATGACTTTTTTGGTAAGAATTTATTCGACGCGATCATAATGCAGCCGCTTATTATGCCGCCAACAGTATTGGGTTATTACCTGTTAGTCCTTCTCGGCAGACAGAGTTTTATCGGCAGATTTCTTGAGGATTATCTGGGAATAACTCTTGTTTTTACCTGGCAGGGCGCCGCATTAGCGGCGATGGTCGCCTCATTGCCTCTGTTTATAAAACCGGTTCGGGCAGCTATCGAATCAGTGAGTTCTCATATAGAGGACTCGGCAAGAATACTCGGCAAAAACGAGTGGCAGGTATTCAGACATATTACGTTTCCGCTTGCGCGAGGTGGAATTGTTGCCGGGACTGCCCTTGCATTTGCCCGGTCTCTCGGAGAATTCGGGACCACCCTTATGGTTGCAGGCAATATTCCGGGTAAAACACAAACTGTTTCGATTGCTATTTATGATGCGGTTCAAGCGGGGAATACCGCCGGCGCACAGGTTCTTGTCGGACTTATTACTATAATTTCGGTCGTTATTTTATATACGGTAAACAGAGTCGTAACCCGGAAATATTAAGGCGGAAGAAATAATTAAAATTCAGTTAACTATTGGGTAACCCGGAAAAAATTCAAATATGTTATCCTTATCATTGCAAAAACGATTCGGAACGTTCTTTTTCGACGTTACGATTGAGGTTGAAAATGAAATATTGGTGCTTCTTGCGCCTTCGGGTGCGGGCAAGTCTCTTATACTCAATATGATAAGCGGTATCATTACGCCTGACAGCGGGAGAATAATGCTGAACGGGGTCGAGCTTTATAACAGCCGGAAAAATATTTCCTTACCCATCAGGAAAAGAAGCATCGGGTACATTTTTCAAGATTATGCTCTATTTCCCAACAAAACGGTGCAGGAAAATATCGCTTTCGGTATGCAGGATAACAATAATGCGAATACGAATCTTTCTCAACTGCTGAAAAGATTTGACTTAGAAGATAAAAGAAACGCATATCCGCACCAGCTTTCCGGCGGGCAGATGCAGCGTGTCGCTATTGCACGGGCTCTTGCGGCAAAATCACGTATTATGCTATTTGACGAACCTTTGTCGGCAGTGGACGTGCAATTGCGGGAATCTCTTCTTAACGAAATAAGCGAAATCTCAAAGCTATATTCCCTGCCGGTGTTATACGTAACCCACAATTTTCGTGAAGCGGAGCAAATCGGTGACAGAATTGCAATCATGAACGAAGGAAAACTTATTGAAGCGGCAGAAACGGGGAAAATATTCAGGAAACCTTCACAACTATTCACAGCGCAGTTTCTTGGAGTTAAAAACATTTTCCCCTGCCATATAGAATCCCGTTCTCAGAAAAGCTGGAAAGTACGAATTCTCGACTCCTTTTCCTTAGACTGCAGCCCTGCAGAGGGATTTGAAGAAGCCGATTCGGCATGGCTTTGTGTCCATCCAAAAGACGTGCGGTTGATCGTGACAAAAGAAGACCGACCAAATATGTTTCCTGTATACGTTGAGGATATGAAGATTGTGGATAGAGTGTTCCGGGTAACGATGCAGGTTTTTCATCCGGAGGACAAAGAAAAACCGGTGCCGAACTTTAAATTGTATATGGACATCGAGGAACTCACCTGCAGAAAATATAAACTCACCTTACATGAATTTGTCAACATATCCCTGAAACCCGACCGTCTTTTCCTCTGTTCTCAAGCAAAATCCTGATCAACAAAAATAGTGCCGGCATTATTTTTCAAATACGTAAGGCGAAAAAAATGTAGAAAATTAGTTAGCCTGCAAAATTATACCCAGATTCAAAAATAGCTAAAAAATATGTACTTTATGGAAAAGAATTATTATTTTATTAAAACGTCATATATTGTCGCATCAAGTATTACATTGACTCTAAAAGTAAAGTGATGTGTGTATTTGGAGAAAAAAATGGAAGCACAAGATTCACTAGTAAGAGCTATTAAGATCATTCAAAGACTGTCAGCAAGAAAAAAGCTAACAGTGAAAGAGCTTTACAATTATTTTGATGGCAATGTGGGGATTAGAACTCTTCAAAGGGATTTGAATAAGATCTCTGAGGCAGGGATACCGCTATTCTCTGAAAAGAGTACAGGAAATGAAAATGTTTGGTTTATAGATTCTCAATTCACTGGCTCTGAATTCCTTCCAATCTCACTAAATGAATATATGGTAGCCTCATATTTAAAAAAAGCATTGCCAGTATTTAAAAACACCCCATTGGAAAAGGAATATGCCGATTTGGTAGATAAATTAGATCAGTTTTTACCGTCAGATTCATTTGATATTTTATTTGCAAACGACAATGCGATTGATGAAAATTTTGAAGCACTTGAGTTTGGAACTTTTGATTACAGTAAATATTCTGATCTTATCAAAAAAGTGCTATATGGAATAGAAAAAAGATTGATATGCAATGTAACATACAAAAGTCCTGAGAATCCAGAAGCGAAGTCATTTGAGATTGAGCCATATAAGATCCTGCTATTTAATGGAGCTATGTATTTGATAGTATTCAATAGAAAATATCAGGAATTCAATCATCTTTCTTTAAATCGAATTGAGGAATTGGAAGTGACAGACAAAGTATTTCAGAAAGATCAGAAATATGAAAATGAGCGGTTTGTAAAAGACAGGTTTGGGCTAACATCATTACATGCCGAAAAAATTGAGCTTCTCGTTGACCAGTCCACAGTTCCATATATAGAAGGAAGGATATGGCACAGGTCACAGAAAACATCATTGGGTAAAGATGGATCAATGACGATCTCAATGAAGGTCAGTATTTCAGATGATTTAATCGGATGGATATTAAGATGGCAGGGTGGAATAACTGTTTTGAAATCTGATAAACTAAAAAAGAAAATTTTAGATTCGCTGGAATATATGAAAATTAAATTCAGATAATGTAGTAAAAAATGGTCGTTAATATATATTACAGGAGAATATAGATGAAATCATTAACTAGAAGGAGCTTCCTTAAAAAATCAACACTATCAATTTTGGCAACTGTTACCCTGTTAAAAGCAAAAAATATTTTCAGTAAAAACAAAACTCACAATGATGTTGCTGAGGAAAAAATTGATTATATTGCTAAAAACGAAAACTTCGAAACATGCCCTACATGTGAAGGATCCGGATGGGGAATGGATCCAGATAGAGATGTTGATTATAACGATGACGATTATATTAGATATGACATTTGTAAATCCTGTAGTGGGGAAGGTGAGATTCCAGAAAAATTAGCAAATAAGTTAAATCAAATACCCAGAAAGGTTAAAAATGAAGAAAGAGCTAAAAGTGTTATGGAAGAAATGCGGTACATTGGCTGATATTGATGACAGTTTGGTAAAATCTGACAAAGGTGTGTATATTTTTGTTTTTGAAGGAAATCCAAATAGAATAATTTATGTGGGAACTGCTTTTAGAACCTTTAAGATACGTTGGGAAGAGCATAAGCAACATTTGAGAGTTGGTGGATTTAGCATATTCAGGCCTCTCCAAAAAAAAACAGGAGATTTTCATAATATTGATATATACGATTCAATGAAATATGATAGATCTAATCCTATTGGAGATATGGAAAAACATTTCAGAAACTTGATGTGGAAAAAGCTTGTTTGGTTGCCAGGAAATAAAAGGAGAATTAAAACACAAGAATATGACAAACTGGATGTATTTGATGGGCATTATTTTTATAAATACGATTTTTTTGTCGAAGAATGGATAGATTATGTTGAAAAGTACATGATTAATATTGTTTTATTCGCCTGTTCTATAAGTGACGAGAATGAAGCTAAGGATCTAGAAACTCAAATTCAATATACTCTTAGGGAAAAACATAATTTAGGATTCTATAAAAATGCTGATCAGTGTTGGTTAGGAAAAGAAGGGAACAAACCAACAGCGTTTGATAGAGAAATAAAATTTGAAGGATTGGATAATTTACTTTTACACAAGGATGATACAGTTTTATTAAGTGAAATGAAAAAAGAATTTTTGAAAAGACATTAAATGACGTTATAACCATTAAATTACTTCCCTCTTATATTGAATATTTGAAAGGAGGGATTAATGAAAAATCTTTATAGACGTGAATTCATACAAAAATCTGCAAGTATAGCACTTGGCTGTTCTCCATTTTATTTACAATTGCTTCAAAAAGGTATTCCTCCATCAAAGTTATCGATTAGTAAATCCAATTATAATCTTAGGTGCATTGGAATAAGGAAGGAGATAGGTTCTTGCTACTTAGATGTGAAAGAAAATTTTGTGTTTCTTTGCAATGGTACTTCCTTCGAAATTATTGAAATATTGAATAGTGAGAGAGTTCTAAGTCTTTCAAAATATCCCCTCCCTTCCGAACCGACAAATATAATTGTTATAGACGATTACGCATATATTGTAATTGAAAATGAGGGTATCATAGTACTTGATATCAAAGACAAAAGATTTCCGAAACCAATAGGGAAATTTGAAACAGCAGTTAGAATCAGCGGATTTTTTAACTATGAAAAACTACTTTATTTGAATATGGATGGCAAAGTATTAAAGATTCTTGATATTCGTAATCCGTCAAAGTTTGTGGAGATTGGGAATATATATGAGAGTAGCCTAATAGATTTTCTAATAAAAGGTGATTTTGCTTACTGCATCAACCATTTTGAAGGATTGAAAATATTCGATATAAAAAATCCTAAAAATCCAAAATTAATAAGTTCCTTAAAATATAATTGGGCTTTTAATATTCACAATTTATATAGTTATAAGTATTTCTTGTGCAGTCATGTTCTTGGAACACCTAATGACAACAAAGTTGAAACTTTGATGATTGATGCCACGAATGAAGAGAATCCATTAATAAAAAAGGTATTCGAATGGGATGTTAACACAATAAGGACAAACGATCAACAGAGAATTGCCTATGTAACCGATTTTCAACGTAATGGGATAGCAGTGCTAGATATTAGTATCCCACCAAAAAGTAAGGAATTGGGTTTTTACAAAACAAAAAACTTTTTCTGGTTAGATGCAGTATTGGAAGACTGTTTTTTGGGAACAGAAAAAGAAAAAGGGATAGTAATTTATAGATACAAATAGACAGCATAATACTTTTGATATATGGTTCTGAGTCGACGATTCAATTATCCTGTCATATCTGCAAAAATGCTTGACATTACGTACATTATTGCGTACGTTAATACAAAAATCAGAGCCAAATATATGAGGACAATTTCTGCAACAAAGGCACGTGCACAACTATATAAGCTGCTTGACGAAGCTTCACAAGTGCATGAGCCGATACAGATTACCGGAAAGCGGTCAAACGCTATTTTGATAGGAGAATCCGACTGGCGGGCTATAGAAGAGACAATTTACCTTTTATCCATACCCAATATGAGAGAGTCTATACGGGAAGGACTTAAAGAACCTATTGATACATGCTCAAAGGACCTTGATTGGTGAGCTGGAAAATTGTTTTTTCCAAACACGCACAGAAAGATGCGAAGAAGTTAAAAACCGCCGGGTTAAAAGACCAAGCGATTGAACTGCTTGAAATCCTCAAAAAAGACCCATATCAAAGCCCTCCCCGGTTTGAAAAGCTAATCGGCGACCTTGAAGGCGCTTATTCAAGAAGGATCAATGTTCGGCACAGGTTAGTATATCAAATTCTCGAAAAAGATAAAACAGTGAAGATCATTAGAATGTGGACACATTATGAGTAGAAAATATCTGTTTATTTCGAATTAATGGCAAACTTAAACTCTTGATATTTGCAATCTACTTTGAAAAAAGCAGGAGAATGAATTCCTTTATCCACTGAATGAGACCGATAGAAACGCTGTAGGCATTCCGTATAGATACAGCCATCCTGTATTCTTTGGAGTTCATGTACGACCAATATCTTTTCTTCGCTAAAGGCAGTGTGAGTTTTCTGTCACTATTGAACCTTTTTTTTATTTCCAATGCTTCATTATATTTCTTAGCATTGAAAACCAGCTGCCATTCCTTGTGAGCGGTTTCTTGTATCATACTTCTTGGCATCCGGAATAATTTTGCAAACTCCGAAGCGGGTTCAAATTCCTTTTCCTGCATCATCTCTTTAAACGTGCCGGTAACACGGGCACGGTCTTTATCCTTTGTTATATTGAATTGAAACTCATTTTTTATTGCGAATGCGTCCTTATACGATTTTTTTTCGATGAGATCCAATACCGCGGAGAACACAGAATCGTTTACCATTTCCTTAGGAACGCCGTATTCGTTTATTGCCATAATAGCAGGTTGGATTTGTGCTTTTTCCAAGGATTTTTCGACAAAAACCGCACCATGTTGTGCGGCAACTTCCTTACTCTTTTTTGTTTTATACTTGTCGAATATTCCATATTCTTTTTTGAAGGCAAGCGCTCCCGCGAGATCGTCATTCTCCAACAAAGATTTATGATAGTTCTCGGCAGCTTCCACGAGTGTACAATAATTCTCGTAAGGGATGGGCGCAACAAACAATTTGAGCGAATCCCTGAGCATTCGGGCAGGTTTAACATCCCCTTTTTTTAACATTGCATTATGAGCTTTTACTCCTTCTTTCAAATAAAACTGCGAAAGATCTTTCAAGTATTCATTCAAAATTTCCCTGCGGAGCAGTTGCATGGCTTCAGCAAGTTCAAGCATCAATTGAAATTTCCCGGCTGCAAACGAGGGTTCTATAAGTAACCGTTTAATATTATCGAGCAGTTTTTCAGCGTCCTTTTCCAAAATCGCCCCGAATACTTCATCTTTTCCCAGCTTAAACTCGGTCATCAACTCGATCGCCCGGTATTCATCCTGGTTTTCGCTAAGACTTGCTATACAAGCCCGTATCGCCGCCGACAGTGTTCTGCTTGCTGAAAAATTGAAAACTTTTCCAAGCATTGCGGCTTTATACACCTGCCCGGCGGTAAATGCCTTGTTAAACTCTGCGATGGCAAATCCGAGTAATTCTTCCTTCGGCAGATTGTATTTTTCCAGGATATCCAATGCTTCGTTACTTTTATCGTTTTGCAAGAAGTCTTCGAACGCCATTTTCGCCGACCGGTGAATCTCTACGTCTGCCAGACCCTCGGCAGCGGCCCATTCTGCGGCGGTTTCGTATTTTTTTTCTTTATTAAGTTTGTTCCATTCGGCAATAACAACGGACTGGATTTCCGATTCGGGAAAGCCGAACTTTTTTGCAATTTTAAGCGCAGTTTTTAACTCCAGCGTTTCTTTGTGCAGATCGAACGCATCCCTGGTGTTATGATTTACGGTTTGTTCCGGAAGGTCGTTGGCATCCCTGAATTGTGCTGCCTCTTCGATTTCCCCATTAAGAAGAAGTTCCCGAAAATGCTGGATTTTTTCTTCAACCGACGCATGATCGCCGTTCTGAGATTGATCTTGACTGGAAATATCTTCCATATTCATGCGGATTCAGGTAGGACGTATCAAAAAATTTAATATGACAAACTAAAATAATTTTGCTTCAATTCCTTCAAATTTCCTAAAAACTTAATAGAAAAGCAAGATAATTATATAATTTGAGCCGGTTCAAATATCCGGCGAATAATCCTGCAAAACTTTTATCGAGTCGAAAATTCACGTTCACTTTGCACTTAGATTTTCGAACAAAATCCTTTGAACATAGGGCAAACCGGGAATCATCCGGACACCATACCAGCTAAATAATTCACCGTCGGCAAGATATACCCTATTGTTACGTACGGCGGGAATATCCTTGCAGCGGTTAATTTCATCTGCGTGTTTTTTCTTGAAAGGAAACGGTTCGGAAGGAAGCACAATTATATCCGGCTGAGAAGATTCTATATCGTCAATCGATATTTCCGGATACCTGTTTTGATTTTCAGCATATAGATTTAATCCACCGCAAAAACTAATAAGGTCGTGAATATACGTATCCTTATTAATTGTCATATATGGTTTTCGCCAGATCAGGTAAATAACCGAAGGACGGGCGGTAATCGTGGAAGTCATTTCTCTTGTTTTATGTATCGCACGTTCAGCCCTTTCATACCATTCGTGTGCCATTTTATCCGTTCCCGTTATCGTACCCAGAGTTTTGATCAACTCAAGACTTTCCGTAATCGACCGGGGATAAGTCACAAATACCGGTACGCCTTCGTTTTCCAGTCTTATGATATCTTTTTCCTCAAATAATATTTTTGGTTTCTGGTTTTTATCAAACCGATTATCGCAGTGAGTCTTACAAAAAAGCCGCCGCCGCAGACAAGAAATTGGCGGAAGGCAGCAGTTCGTCGTCCGACTCAAAAGGCAAATCCGATTCCACCTCAGAAAAAAAGAGTGGCAGTAGCGGCAAGTCAAATGACTGAACTTACTTGTGCAATTTGCGGGAAGACGATTCCAACGGGCACGCCTGCGGATAAACGGCCTCTCCCGTTCTGCTCCGAACGCTGTCGTAAGATTGATCTAGGTCGCTGGTTGGGCGAGCGCTATCGGGTGAGCCAGCCGCTTTCAGGCGGACTGGAGGAAGAGGAAGGGATGTGACTTTTTCGCTTCGGCCTGCGCCTGCGTAACTCGCGAAAAGAGCTCCTCGACGCTCTAGCCCGGCGGCGGTAGGAGCGTGCTATAATTGGTTGCAACAAGAACCCAGGCTCGTATAATCCCTGTACTTATGGAAATGAGAGGTCGGTCGGCCGAATGCTGGGCAGGGCCCTGTCAATGCAACCGTGCCCGGGGCGTAGTCCTTTAGAAAGCGTAGACCGCTAGGAGCCTGTTGAAAAACCCATCCAATTCCAAAATGAGTGACACTGGCTCTGCCAGTGTCGGCACAATGGGGCAGTTTCCTAGCGAGACAAGCACTGGCAGAGCCAGTGGCACACTTTCTCAACAGGCTGCTAGG
>JADFON010000435.1 GCA_022562855.1 Candidatus Zhuqueibacterota bacterium
GACTGTGCAACTTTTGTACCCAGCTTACTTCGATTTCCAAACGCAAGAAAGCCTTTTACCCTGTTCAAAAGATCAGAAAATTCCGATCTTAAGTCCGAAAATACAGCTCGTTGTCTTTCTAAATCCGATTTTTTTGCTCTTAAATCCCCTAATGGTCTCCGCTCAACACTCAAGAACGTGTTTATGAAAGTGTCGACGTTCGACAGACCATTGAGTCCGCTTATTTCTGCCACATTGCCGCCTGTTTTTCATTTGAAACTTGCCATATTCCACTATCAAAATCCCCTCTTCTTCCTTACGATCTCGCAGGAAGCGTCTTAGCCCATGATTCCCGAAGCCCCTGTAATATTTCAGTTGCCTCGTCGAACTCACCGACCTTTATCCTGTCCATACAATACTGGTACAACCGAAACAGCCCAAGGCACATTTCTGCATAATCAAAATTCAAAGCAGAAATTAACTCGACCAATCCTTTACTTGCTTTTGTCACATCGTTCTTTTTGCAATTCAATATTGTAAAATCATATACTTTCAACAGAAGCCGTATAGGATCAAGACCCAGTACCTGACTTTGCTGGTATGATTGCAGCTTCTTCCTGTTTAAAGTGGTAGTATTTGTATTTTGCAAATAACTCTCCTTTTTCCCTCAATCTGACTTCAGAAAAATCGTTGAAAAGTATACCTATCTATATTGGTATCGACATTATTTAGTGAATCTTTATTCTTTTTAGGATTTTTTTTCAGGTGGGTGCATTACGAGGTTTTGGTCATCAGAAGAAATTTTTCGGCTTCTTTTGTCATACCCAGTTTTCCATATACTGCTGCCAGACTCCGTTTGGTCTGCTGGTCATCCGTCTGCAGCCTGTACGCATTTTCAAAAGCTTCTTTTGCACCTTCGAAATTCATCAGCTTTACGGAGGCTATTCCGATACCTTTCCATGCATCGGGAATATTTTTCTGGATACTTAACGTTTTCCGGTAAGACGTGACCGCTTCGGAATGGAGATTCTTCTTAATAAGAATATTTCCCTGCAAGCAATAAAACCTTGGATCGGCAGGGTTAAGACGGATTGCTTTTGAACAAAATTCTAATGCCTCATCAACATTACCCGCCATTTCCGAGGCGAACGCTAAATAAAAATAAAGCTCAAAATCAATCTGATTTTCTTTATCGAACGGCTTCAATAATGTTAAAACCTTTTCAGCGTTACCCTTATATAATTGGATTTGTGCGCGAAGTTTCTGTAAGTCTTGGATATGCTCAAATTCTTCAAATTTTTCTAAAACCTGTTCGGCAGAGTTCAAATCTGACCGGGCGATATAAATTGTAGCTAAAGATTTTCCCGCGTCTATGTACTTTTCGTCTATTTCCAGAGCCGATTTGAAATAGTTTATTGCCTTTTCGAGATTACCTGTATTACCTGCAATTTTCCCCTTTATGGTAACCGTTTCTGGGTCTCCTGGTTTGATCTTTTGCGCTTCACCGATATATTTTTCTGCATCTTCAAAATTATTTTCCGCAAATGCTGTTTTTGCAAGCCATTTTTTCGCCTCACAGATAAACCTGTCATTATGTACCAGTTCGGAAAAACGCGATCGCGCCGCAGGATAGTCCTTGCTCCAGAAATACGCTTCACCAAGCCGGAGATTGACCATATCGGGTTCAAAAATATGATCCGATAACTTGTCAAACACCCCGATTTCAACGGTGTTGAGCTTTGTCAGCGCTGACTTCCACTCCCAAATTGCAAGGTCATAATTCCCGGATGCCATCGCAGTTTCCGCTATAACACCGTGAGGTGTGATTCTCTCCGGTTGTAATTTCAAGGATAGTCTTTCGTTCCTTAATGTTTCCGGATAATTTCCGGTATTAAAGTAAGCGGTTCCAAGATTTTGATACACCAGCGCCCTGTTTTGCCGGGGGATCCCTTTTTTAAGGACACTTAACTCATAATACCGTATTGCCTCTTCCCACCGGTTAAGCATAGAATAATTTTCACCAAGATAAAAGCATGTCATTCCCTGGGTTTCATCATCTTCCTCGAACATTTTCTTGAGTATTGAGACATTTCTCTCTATTTTTCCTTTTCCCGACATTTGCTCTTCTTCATAACCCTTATGATCGACGATAATATCGGTTGGTTCGATCTTACCCCCGGCACAAATGACCGAATCGATGATCTGCTCATGAATTCTACCTTTGAAACAAATATCCAAGCCGTTCCTGAATAGCCTCGCATGGGAATGAATCAATTCCGAACCGAAAGAACTTTCACGCACCCGGCTTTTAAAATTTATGTAATATGCAGTAGAGTTTTTTTCTGCCCGCGAGATAAGTTTGAGCAGTTTTTTCCTGTTTTCTTCGTCTATCTCCTCATCAGCATCAAGGCAAAGAATCCATTCCCCTTTAGCATTCTCAAGAGAATAATTTCTGGCA
>JADFON010000033.1 GCA_022562855.1 Candidatus Zhuqueibacterota bacterium
AGTCGTAGGTGTAGCTGGTGCGCTGGCCCAGGGCGTTTTCGTTGGCGACCAGGTCGTTCACTTCGTCGTAGATGTTGCTGCTGACGAAGCCCAGGGCGTTTTCGTTGGTGATCTGTGTGCCGGCGGCGTCGTAGCCGAAGGTGGTCACATCGCCCAGCGGGTTTTCCACTTCGATGAGCCGATGGACGGCATAATATATGCTGCCTCTGCTGCATTGGGATTTGCAATGCTCTTTCATGCAGGATTCAATTTTCTCCTTGTGTCAATCCCGGTTGCATCAATAGGAGTATTTGTTTTGGCGCCGGTAATGTGGAAGGTTGTTCACAACAGAATCAAGACCGCTCTTGCGATATCACCGTATAAGGAAAATAGTTCTTAATAACATCTGGCAGGGTTCACAGGCAGATAAAAAGTTTATTTTTGTGTAGGGGCGTTTCGGGAAACGCCCTATATCTCATTCGCTCTCTTTTCCCGGTTTATCGACTATCGTTAAAACATCGCTGCCGCCCGAAGAAATTCCGAACGGAACAGTATACTGCACCGACCGGATTCTACATACTGAAACATCCTCCGTTTCACAATAATAATAAGCAAGTTCGAATATCAACTCTCCTTTTTCCTTGCCGACAGTCTTCTTGATTGAATTAAAGGAAATCTCAATGTCATTCATGCTTTCTTTTAAAGAGTGCATCTCGTTTTCTTCGGCGCTTTCAAATATTCCGTTGCTAAAACTGAAGGCGTACTCGAAGGGTGATCCTTCGTTGAACTTTGTGCCGTCCGGGAGTTCTATCCGCACCTCTATTTTATTATCCTTTCCCATTTTTATCGACTGCTGAGGCAGGACAATATTTTCTGTCCCGGGATAAAGTGAGGATAGCTTTCCGGGTCTATAATTTTCGTCTTTACCGGGTATGTCATCGGACATTTTAATCTCAAGCGACCCAACTTCTCCGGATTCGAGGTCTAACGTTCTTATCCGGTGGTTATTCGTATCCGCTATGTACATTACGCCGTCAAGCACGGTGATACCCGACGGTTCGTAAAACCGGGCTTTTTTTCCGTCTTTGAAGCCCGGTTTTCCATCGCCGGCATAGGACGTTACCTCGCCTGTTTCCGGGTTTATTTTCTTGATTTTATGATTATAAGTATCCGCCAAATATACAATGCCTTCATGATAGTAAACACCGAGAGGATGTTGGAGACGGGCTTTGTCTCCCTCGCCGTCGATATCGCCAAAATCGAATAAATCCCCACCCGCCAATGTTGATACCGTCGGCGATTCACCCAAGGTAATACTCCTGACCGCACTTATTTCGCTGTCTGCAACATACAGGTTTTTTCCATCGCTGGTCAGACCGCTTGGCTGGGCGAAACCCGCCTGGTTTGCCGCACCGTCCCGTCGTTCCTCTCTCCCTGAACCTGCAAACGGCTCAATTATTCCAGAATCAAGCGAAAGTCTCGTAATCTGGTGAGGACCTGCCATTGCAACATACAGGTAATTATCGTAATAATATAGATCCCACGGTGAATTGAGCGGCGTTTCAAGCGCTTTCCCATTCTGATTGATTCTCCTCCCCTGAACACCGGTTCCGGCAATGGTTTCCACTTTACGCGTGAGAAAGTTTACCTCCCGGATTGCGTGATTCTCGTTATCGGCGATCAAAAGTTTTCCATTTACAAGAGCCATACCAAGAGGATGGTTAAACTCTGCGTTTTCAAACGTTCCGTCCTTAAATCCTGCGCTTCCTTCCCCGATGATGTGAATAACTATCCCTTCTTTGTCTGTAACAAGGATCCGGTTGTTGTTCGAGTCGGCAATATACAACAAACCATTGTCTGAATCGGAAATGACCTTACCGGGATAGAATAGCGGAGAATTGTCCGTTCTTATCTCCGGTGTTATGTCAACGGGTGTGTTATCCAGCTTACCTTCTTTGCCGTATATGTCAAGGGCGGCAGTAATATAATCGTCGAGTATTTCCCTGTTTCCCTCTCCCTCGATACGCGCTATAATAAAGCCTTCCGGGTCAACCATCATCATAGAGGGCCAGGCGCGGATTCCATATTCCTGCCATATCCTGTGGTCTTCATCGACTACAATAGGATGAGGAATATCGTACCGCAATATAGCCTGACGGATATTCAGTTTGTCTTGTTCATTCGTGAATTTAGCAGAATGGACACCGAGAACAATAAAGGCGTCGTCTTTATATTTTTCCTCGAGGTACAGCAAATCAGGAATAACATGCATACAGTTAATACAGCAGTACGTCCAGAAATCGAGTAAAACGATTTTCCCCCTGAGTTCCTTGAGAGATAATTTCCCTTTTATATTGAGCCACTCGAAATTTGATGGAAATTCCGGCGCATGTATCCTTGTGGTTTTTCTTATTTGTTCTATGCGGTCAACAATTTGCTTTTTGACCACGCGCTCCTGGGCGCTTGTTGGTACGGGGTTTGTCATAAAAAGTGCTCCTGCTGCAAAAACACAAAATATAAATCTATTTATACTCATTGATGTCAGCATTCCTCTCTATAATCAATGAAATCGACAATAATTGAATATATGCAGCTAAAATAGAAAATTCCTTCATCAACAGCAATTAAATTTTGGGTGACATTGTTGCAGAATCAGAAACCTTTTGAACTATCCAAGTAAATTCTTTGTAAAAAATGCTTCCTATAATTAGTGGGATTTCCCATCATTATTTTATAATTTTTCAAACTTGTTTCCTACTGGGAACTTTATTCGATATTTAAAGTATCACATAAGCAGAAGAATGAATCTCAAAATAGTTAAGGACAGAGCATGTTATTACGGGTATTTAGAAGTCTTACAATTATTGTTATCCTTATATCAATACAATATAAAGATGGCGTTACTCAGCCAGCGCAAGATTCGGGAGGAAAGATAAGGGGTGTTGTCATAGATTACGCCACAAAAGAACCGTTAATGAGCGCAAATGTGTTTATTCCGTCGCTCAACATCGGCACATCCACGGATAAAGATGGGAAATTCGTACTCCTGCTGGAAGCCCCGGTTAAGACAATGGTCGAAATTTCGTTTGTGGGATATGAAAAAAAAGAGATTGAGATAGACATATCCGAAGGAGACGATAAGGAGTATATTGTCTATCTCAACACCGGTGGTCTTGAAACCGGCTATGTTATGGTAACCGGAAGCAAAATGACCGAAACGATCTTTAATTCGACAAATTTTGTTTCTGTCACAACCGAAGAAGAAATAAAAACGTCTCATTATACAACCACTGCCGATGTGCTCAAAAAAGAACCCGGTATACTCATTCAAAAAACGACACATGCGCACGGCGCCCCGGTTATACGCGGCTTGATCGGAAAATATGTGCTTCTTTTATATAACGGTGTACGGTTGAACAAACCTACATTCAGATTCGGAGCAAACCAATACCTCAATACCGTTAACCCGGAAGCGCTCAATCATATTGAAATCACAAGAGGACCGACTTCGGTGTTATACGGCAGCGATGCCATCGGCGGGACTATAAATCTTGTTACGGAAAGGTATGTGCCTGACAGCGATGAATTGAAAATAGTCCCCGAAATGTTGTTTGGGTATTCTTCGGCAGATGAAAGCAAATCCGGAGCGCTGTACTTAAAAGGTGGCAAAGGAAAAATGTCGTTTTCCGGTAGTCTACTTTACAAGGACGTTAATAATCTTGACCCCGGCGGTGATGAAAAGCGTCAAAATCCAACCGGATGGGAGGAGTTCAACGGTAATCTAAGCCTGTTTTACACCCCGTCGGCAAAGCATCATTTCGACATTAATTATATAAACGTAAACCAGAAAAACGTTCCGCGGTATGACAAATACGTAACGGGGGAATATCAGAACTGGACGTATAACCCTCAGAAACGGAGGCTTTATGCGCTTTTCTACACCTACGCTCCTTCTTTGTCCTGGCTTCACCTGCTGAAATGGAATGTATCATACCAGGATGAAAACGAAGGAAGAACGCTGCAAAAAACAAACAAATCTTTGATTACCACTGAAAGCGACAACATCAAAACTTTTGGGACATTTGTAAATTTGTCTTCTATTTTAAATCAAAAACATTGGTTGAACTGGGGTTTTGAGTATTACCGCGACAAGGTTAACAGCGACAGGTTGAGACAGGATAACGGAATTTCCACTGAAGAAAGAGGAGCATTTCCGGATGGCTCGATATACAATTCATTTGGCGTATATGTCCAGGACAATTTTCAGGTAACCAACAGATTTGAATTAAGCGGCGGAATGCGGTACAGCAGATATTCGTTTAACGCCCGCCTTGAGGAACCGTTTGGTCTCTATAAAGACGATTTCGACAATGTCACAGGTTTCGGCGGTGTCAGGTATAAAGTAAAACCGGGGGTTAATATTGTCGGTTCCATTGCGCGTGGATTCCGCGCACCGAATTTCAACGATACTATTGTTCTGCAGGTCTCGAATTCCGGCGTTGACGCTCCAAGCCCGAATCTTGTTCCTGAGATCAGCCAGAATTTTGAACTGGGTATTAAGGTGGAGCAGGAACAACTAAATGGCGGCTGGTTTGTTTATTATAACAAGATGAGTGATTTGATCGACCGGCGCTTAGGGTTATACCAGGGGCTGGCTTTTTTTGACGATAACGGCAATGGTGTAAATGATCCGGAAGAAACAACAAGGATATGGCAGAAATTTAACGTAGATAAGGCAAAAATATATGGCACGGAGTTATTTGCGTCCTACAGAATAAACTCGCTTCTTTTTTCCGGACAGACATTTTTTACGTATGGTGAGAATACAACTGAAAATGAACCCATGAGCAGAATTCCGCCATTGACCGGTCAACTGGGAGTCCGTTGGGATGTAGTGGATCGAGGGTATGTCGAGACTAATGTGTGGTTTGCCGCAAAGCAGGACCGGCTTTCCCAACGCGATGTAGAAGACTCCAGAATACCGGCAGGAGGTACACCGGGATATTCTACCTTCAGTTTGAAAGGTGTTTATGCTTTCTCTACAGGAAGAATCGTATTGACGTTTGAAAATATATTTGACGAATTATACAAAACTCATGGATCGGGTATATTCTCACCCGGTCGTCATATCGCTTTCTCTTACCAGATCACCTCGTTTTCAGCCAATCCGTAACGCTGTTGTTATTACGTTTTGCCGGTTTTGCGTTATACTGCCATCCAAGGAGAATACTGTAGAAAAAATACACAGTGTCAGCATGAATATTGCCAAAATACACATTTTCGACAAGAGCAAGAAATCGTCCCGGATAAATTGTTATTTCTGATAAGTAGTTATATTTAATTAAGTTAACGAGTCTTTAAGGACAAATAACTACTATAAGCGGGGAATTCTTTTTCTTTTACATTGTTTAAATTAACATTGGTATAACTTTTGCTTTTCATTCGTAAGATGTATCCAAATTTTCGTTATTCCCTTTATTGAGTCTTCGTCCAAATGAACAAATTTTACCGGAAAAAATTTCTTAAATCATTCGTTATCGGCTTTTCGATTCTTGGCTTTGCCGGTCTGGCAAAGGTATCGTATGCCCAGGAAAGCTATCGCGCCCTAATAAAAAGGGTCCAGGTCAACAGCCAAAAAACGTTTGATCTGTTAAATAAGGTATCATTTAAAGCGCATTCAAAGACGTACATATATTTTGGCTTTAATCCGCTTGGCGTAAAAATGATCCCGTTCCTCGAAGAGTATTATCTCGAAGGCGTTTGGATGAAACCGGATTCACTCAGGTTGAACGTGACAGCATTGCGGAAAGTGATGTCCGATACGTCGGATAACGATTTCGGGAAACTAAACGATAATTTACCTCTTCCAAATCCGTTTCACTTCACATATGATCCATCAATATTAGGGACAGAGGAAGATAGAGAAAGGAGGAGAAGGGAGAGAAGGGAAAGAGAAAATGAGGACGGGAATGAAAACAAAGGAAACGACAATAGTGAACCCGATTACAGGTATGTGCAGCCGCTCTATCCCTTTTCTGCAAATGCCGATTCTCTGTACAATTATGAAGTGATCGGAGAAATCAGCACATCAAGCATAAACATAGTCGAAGTGCGGGTGGAACCAAAGGAGCCGTCGACTCCAGGTGTAATCGGTATTTTTCAAATTGATAAAGATAATGCAATTGTAGTGGGTTCGGACTATGTTTTTAATAAATCAGCCGGATTTGTCAGGATCGATACTGAAAGGAAAAGAAGTAGATTTTCGTTGTCGATTAGTTTCGACCAGAATCACCGTATCAATACGGAAAAAGCGCTTTATTATTCCGCTTTCTGGTTGCCGGTAACTATTGAAGAAGAGAAGGATATCTCGATTCTTGGCATCAAGGCAAAACTGCACCGTGTGCTTACTTTTGAGACCTACGAAATAAATCCGGTTAGCGACGGAGAATTTGTTGTCGACAAGACAATAGTCTATAACCGGGACCCGGTTTTGGAAGATTCTCTTTTTGTCCCGCCGCCTTACCCGAACAGGTTAAGCAGGGCTGAAGAAGAGGATATATTCAACAAAATAGAGAACATGTTTGCGTCGAGGGATTTATTCAAGGAACTGATAGATTCTGAATCGATTGCCAGGGAAGTCATGCTCCAGGGATTGGAGAAGAAGGGTGAACGGTATTTGCAGATAGCCGGAAAGCTTGGGTCATCGATACAATATAACAGGGTGGAAGGTTTTCATCTCGGATACGGAACAACGATTCCCGTAAACCAACTTGGAGGTCTTGTCTTTTCTTTTAACGGTGGTTATGGAATTAAAGATGAACGATGGAAGGGATCGGCTTCTTCGCTCTATTACCTTGACAGCAAGAAAAAATTATTTGTTGAGGGAAATATATATTCAACACTCGGTTACGAGGAAAAAAGGAATTCGGTCTCTACCGACGCCAACACTTTTTCAAGCCTGATATTGAAAAGAGATTACCGGGACTATTATTACAAGAAAGGCGGATCATTTGGAATCGGTTACCGTCTGACCGATAATCTCGCTGCGAAACTGACAGGAATTTCACATACAGAAGAAATTGCAGGCAGAAATGCAAAGTTCAGTGTGTTTAAAAATAAGAACTCTTTCCGAATCAACCCGGAAATAATCGAAGGGGAAAACCGGGGTCTGCGTGGAGAGTTGTTGTACCGCTCATACAATGTGGACGGTGATATATCCTTTGAATATTCGGACAACGGCACATTACACAGCGATTTTTCTTACACGAAGTTATGGGGGACTCTGAGATGGTCAGCCAGACCGACATTTTATACAAATGTTTTTGCTAAGTTTACCGCGGGCGTTTCGGGAGGAGATTTGCCGCCGCAGAGATGGTTCGATTTCGGCGGAAAACTTCCGCTGCGGTATAACGGAAGGCTTCGCGGTGTAGGATACAAATACTTTACCGGAGACAGGATGGCAATGGGAGTGGTCGAGTATAGCATAAATGGCAAAGTGTTATACAATCTCGGGCTTAAAAGAACTCTCTTGAAAGGGATGAAATTTACACTCTGGACCGGAGGCGGTTGGAGCGAACTTTCTGACAGCAATAAGCGATATGCCGCCGGCGTCCTGACACCCTCAATAACTGCTGAAGATGGGTATTATGAATACGGTATCGGGATAGGCGATATATTGAATATATTCAGAATTGATCTGATCCATAACAACCTATCGGATAAAATATTCCTTTTCAGTTTCAACGTACTGCGATAATAGCTACCCGTTTCCGCTATTTCAACACCCCGATTTTTTTACCAAAGTATCATTAACCGTTCTTTTGCTCAGATTACATTTACCCCGCCTTTAAATAAACCGGATTTTCCATGAGTTGATTCACAATTTGCTTATTTGTTATCAGGATTAAATATAACTGACTAACACAACTTTGGTAAAAATCATATCTTTAGGTAAATCTCGATTAACTTCACCCCCAAACAAGTTTGGGGGTGCCACAATTTCGCATAAATTCTGCTATCAATTTGCCCTCAATGGGTAACAAAAGTCAAAATTTACCAAAGTTGTGTTACTAATAATGTAACCGAAGCCCACCGTTAAAAGAAATGCCGTACGTTCCGAAACCCAAAGCATTTTCATAGTCGCTGTCAAAAAGGTTTTTTACCGAACCTGCCAATTTTATTCTCCCGGTAAGGCTGTACATCACTGCAATGTTCGCAAGAACATAACTGTCCAGTTTTACTCTTTTTGAAGGAAACGTCGAAAAGTCGTTATCATCACGCTCTCCGACAGCTGAAAGATTGAAATTGACATTTGCTTTGTCGCTTAACCGGTAATATACATCCAAGCCGAATTTATGCTTTGGTCTTCTTATAAATGATTCGCCCGTGCTTTTATCCTCGGTGTCGGTAAAGGTGTAATTTCCGCTTATCGTAAAGTTGTTTATGGCAGCCAGATTTGCGAATACCTCGACACCTTTTGTTTCTGCGGCTCCGATGTTGTTATACGTAGATGTGCTGAGATCGAAATCTATCAGGTTCTTAAAGTCGTTTTTGTAATAGGTTACTCCAAAGGATAACTTTGTATCCAAAAAGTATTGTTCAAAACCGATATCCCAGCCTTCGCTTTCATCGGGCATCAGATTTTCACTGCCGAATGCAGAATACAATTGAAATAGAGACGGCGCCCGGAACCCGGTGCCATACGTTGCTTTGAGTTTCGTCCCGGTCTTGTTTAGAAAAAGTGCAGGCGCAATACGAAAGGTGGTATGTGTTCCGAATCTGTCGTGTTTGTCCACCCGGATACCGGCTGTTGCAAAAAAACTGTCAGCGATATCTAACTGGTCCTGCGCGTAATAGCCCGTCAGCCTTTCCGATTTTTCATTAAAGATTGACGGAAAATCCCCGGTCCGTTCCGACGATCCGGTCTCGTTTTCTGTTTCGATGCCAAAAGTTATGGTGTTATGTTCACCGATATAAATATTATTTTGCAAATCAAATTTCGATACGGTTCCGTCTGCCGTGCTCAAAAACATCGATTCCGGATGACCGGGGTCTACACCGTTGTCGTTTACTCTTTTTAAATCACTGTATGAACCTCCAAGTTTAAGCTCCCAGAGGCTTCCGAGTGAAATCAAATGTGCCTGTAAACGCAGGTAGAGTTGTTCAGTTTCGAGAAAGTTATTTGGGTCGTCAAGACCCGCTCCACCTCCGTTATCGATATCCGATTTGCTGTCAAGATACCGCACTATAACATCGATTCCGCTGTTTTCATTTACTGAAAATCCTATTCTCGTAGAAAGAGAAGTACTGGAATAACCGTCTTTTTCCGTGTTGCCAAGAGATTCTTTTGCGGAGGATATCCCATCCGTATCGAACCGGGATAGTGAAAACGAATAATCCAACCGTTCATACCCGCCAATAAGCTCCAGACTGTTTTTGAAAGTACCAAACGTTCCAACATTACTCATCAGCGAGATTTTTGGTTTTCCGGAGCCTTTTTTTGTGATAATATTTATTATCCCTGCCACGGCGTCGGAACCGTAGAGTGTGCTCTGGGGACCGCGCAGAATTTCTATTCGTTCGATGTTCTCGGTAGTCAATGTCGCGAAATCAAACGCTCTTCCCGGTGATATCGGATCGTTTGCCTCGACTCCGTCGATGAGCACAAGAGTATGATTCGAATGAGCCCCCCGCATGAAAATGGAGGTCTGACCGCCGGGTCCGCCAAGCTGCACAACGTCGAGCGCAGGAACTGTTCTGAGAACATCCAGCAATAGTGTAGCTTGTTTGCTTTCGATTTCTTCGGCGGTGATTATTGTAATCGAACTTGCTATCTTTTTATAAGCGGTTTCAGTTCTTGTTGCAGACACAACAATTTCTTCGAGCTTATATAGTTTTGTTTTTTCCTGACTGCCGGACGTTTGTGCTATACTTGCCTCCGGAAATCTTATGCAGATTAAAATAATTACAATAGAATAAACAAGAACTCTGCGAATCATTTCGTGCTCCCTTCTTATGAGATAGTATACAGAATTTGACTTATTTTTTCAGGCGTTCTAACATGTAACCGCCATGTGGCGAATGAATCGACATTACTCAGCGTTAATTATTGCCCCGACGTAAATTCTAAAAAAATATATTCTGAACGCTCAAAAATTCGCCAAAACCTTTTTAGTATTTTGATAAAGTAAAAGCTAAGAAATGCTCTCCCCGGGTGTGATTTTTCTGATAAAACCGAAAGAAATGCAAATGGAGGAAAAACCGGAAGGAAATACAAACAAGAGGTACTAAAAAAATAATCCCCACACCTTGAAGAAAAGAAATGGGGAACTGTTCCGATGTTTTGCATTGACCTCACCCTCGAAGGCTTTGCCGGTGTTCCTCTATTTGAGGAGGCGCCCAAACAAACAACGCCAGGTTTCCTGGCTCCGGCTTCGAACCTACTCGCTCGCCTTCCCATTCGTTCCCGATTAGCGGGATTAGAACAGTGGCATTTATGAGCTTTCGTAGCCGTTACAGTAACGGGGTTGCAGCGGTCTTGCACCGCTTTCCCTGTTCGCTGTTTGTGACTCAGCTATGACAATCTGTTAATTATGTTTTTATGATAATAAGAAAAAAAACAAAAGGCAAGCAAAAAATCAATTTACAAAAAATAATACAATATATAGACCAATTATATACATGTAGTACTATATTTAGTGTTTTAACGGAATGGAATTCCGAGGAAATATAGAAATAATGTTACTAATCAATAACTCTTCTGTGCATAGTTTGGGGTAATCTATGTACCCCTTCTATCAATCCATACGTTGACTGTATATATTGATTTTGGGTAAATTTTGTTGTACATTCTCACGCATTTTATAACGGAGCCATTCCCGCCGCGTCCCGTCAGGGATGGCTTGCCCCTATCATTTCGGGGCTTGCGCCATGAGTGGTCGCTATGTGATAAGGGATGGCATGCGCCGTTCTATTCGATTTTAGATTATTGCCGATAAGGATTATTTGTGAGAATTATTGTCATAGGTGTTGGTGAAGTCGGATTCAATCTTGCCAAGATTCTTTCCCAGGAAAATCACGATATTGTAGTTATTGAGAACGACCAGGAAAAATGCGTTCAAGCGCAAGAACAGCTTGATGTTTCTGTGACCCATGCCACCTGCGCAAGCGCAAAGATTCTGGTCGAAGCCGGCGTTAAAGAAGCCGATATAGTTGTTGCGGCATCCGATATCGATGAAGTCAACATCATGGCGTCAATGTTGACAAGACAATTATCCGGTGCAAGAACCGTTGCCCGGGTAAGAAACCCGGAGTACTCCAATGAAAACCCGGTTATCAGCGCTTCACAGCTTGTCATCGATATGATGATCC
>JADFON010000436.1 GCA_022562855.1 Candidatus Zhuqueibacterota bacterium
ATTTTTCGCTTTTTTTACTAAAATCTACTAAAAGTGATGCAATCCTGTTTGATTTTTTATTCCTTCGGTCTCCAGTCGAACGAAACTCCAATTTCCATACTGATGTCCAATTGCTTTATCCCGCTTCTGTCGATATTGATTATAAACACCCTCGAGTCAGCGGTCAAATACATAATACTTGTACCATCTAGTGACCATGAGAGTTGCATTTCATTTATGCTGTTATCGGTAATCCTCTTGATATTTGAACCATCCGTATCCATAATGTAGATCTCGTTTTTCTCTGAACCGCCAATAAATGCCAATTGGTTTCCATCGGGTGAATACCTGAATCCGTAATGATTCACTTTACGGTTATCCGATGCAAATAACGTTTTATTTGTACCATCAGATTTCATGGTATACCAGTCCGCTTCAAAAAAGAGAACATTATTGTTGTCAAGTGTAAGTGCCGATTGAAAAAGAAAACGCTCTCCATCAGGCGACCAATCGAGCAGAAAATCTCTAAAAGTAGAGGTTACTTGTACCAGTTTTATTCCTCCAGCTGTATTGACATCTATGATATATATGTTGCCATCGCAGCATCCAAAAAATCCTATTCCACTTGTATAGGCAATATATGATCCGTCCGGAGACCAGACAGGGGTTACACCTGCAGGAGGGAATTCCGAATTTGCAGACGGGGTAACACCTCGTTTTTCCGAACCGTCAGCTTTGATCCTGAAAATAGGTCCGCTAAACCAATCCAGAATAATTCTCTCTAAGGTCGCTGAGTAGGCGATCCATTCTCCATCGGGAGACCATCTGACATCCCTGCTTACATGATCGGTCACGAATGTTGTTTGTCCGGTCTCGATATCAAAAAGATAAAGCGCCTCCTGCGATGGAGCAATAAACGCAATCTTACCGGTCTGGTTGACGATACCGCCATCTGCCGGAAGCGGGGGTATCGGCTCTTTTTCGAGAAGTATTAACACATCCTCTTTTGCTTCTTCCGGTTCCACCGAATTGGAGCACGAAACGGAGGGTAAAACAATAAAAATAAAAAATAACTTACAAAAGTGTTTCATGATTTTGCCTTCTGTTTGATTAATACTTTCTTATGGAAATAATTTATCTACTCTCTATTGTTTAATAGTATAAGTATTAAAAAAGTAAAAAGATATGAAATAATTCGCTTATTTTTCCAAATAACTAACAAATTGTCAACAGCGAAAAAATGTTGAAAAATAAGTGTATTTTTGACCCGGATTTTAGCAAAATGATAATTTCTTCTCATTAGATGTCTTAAAGAATTCATGCTAAGGCATTATTTTTATTTTAGTAATTTATCACTAACAAAAGTCAGCTGTTTTAGACCGCTACCGTCCCTGTTTATGATCCAGAGATCGCCATTACCTTCTATCAAATCGAATTGATTTACGGGTACAAAGATAATTTTTCTGCCGTTTGGGCTCCAGGCGAATGCTTTGCCCCATTCAGTTGATAACGGTCTTTTATTATATCCCCAGATGTCGGTCATCCAGACAGCAGGAGCTGTTTTAGGATTCCACGCATACCCGATAAACATGCCATCAGGTGAGAATTTGGGATGACCAATTAAAGATCCATTTTCTATAATCATAAAGGGAGTTACTTGGTCATTATCCAAAGAATAGGTGTATAATATTTCACCTTTGATTTTGTCGTCCTTCCCACCCATTATCAAGATCTCATTTTTTGACGGATGCCATTCGGGACCGCCAAAATCCTTGTTTGAAACACGCTTTTCATTATTACCATTTTCATCTATGATCCAAATCCCATTAGAGAGCGAGTCTTTTGTTAAGCCGTGACGACGGAATGCGATCCATTTTCCATCAAAACTCCATTCCGGTGCTAAAATTTTCCCTTCATTTGTTATCTGCTTTATACTCAAGGAGACGACAAGTGGAGGGTCGATAATGATCACATCTACGGTATAAATCTGTAATGAAATCCTTATTACAAACTTATTTTTATCAGGATGCCAATCATGATCACCAAAATGCCTGAAAAACGGTTTTTTCACGCCGGTGTTGACATTGATAACCCAGATTCCACTAAACCAATCATCAAGTATTCCATCGTTGTCGGTGTCGATGCCGGGGTTGTCGTATATCCATCTGGCCCATTGGGCGTTTTTTATTAAATCAGAAAAATCAAGATTGGCATAGTAGGCATCAATATCACCTCTATATATATTCGCCAAATTTCTGGGGTTGGTATGAAAGTTCTCTCCCATAACGAAGGCGAGTACGATTGGCAATTCGTTTCCCGGGGCAAGGTCGAATGGACCGACAGACAAGAGTTGGGTCAAGATTGTACCGGCAGAAATATCGAGCGCAATATCCTGTCCCGGATACATCCAATTGAGATCGTACTGTCTGATATTTGTGATATAAGCGGGGTCATA
>JADFON010000034.1 GCA_022562855.1 Candidatus Zhuqueibacterota bacterium
CGAATAGAGGATAATATTGAGGACGAAATACTTAAAACATTGCAAAAAACCGGAATAAAACTGATAATTCCGATGATGATTCACGAGAAACTGAAAGGTATAGTCTGCCTTGGGGAAAAAGTATCGGGGAAGCGATTTTCAGAAGAAAATATTGAATTTTTATCAACTCTTGGTAACCTGGCAATGATTTCTCTTGAAAATGCTATGATGGTGGAGGAGATGCTTGAAAAGCAGCGTATAGAAGAGGAATTAGCGTTAGCACGAGAAATACAGCAGAATTTGTTACCCGGAGACTTCATCAATATACCGGGATTCCAACTGGAAGCGGTAAACATCTCAAGTCAATCGGTGGGCGGGGATTATTACGATTTCCTGAATTTTGCAGATTCTACCTGTGGTATAGTCATTGCCGATGTGTCCGGTAAAGGAGTGCCTGCTTCACTCCTTATGGCAAATGTGCAAGCCTCGTTCCATGCCTTGTCAGAAGTGATGGTAAATCCTGCAAATCTGATCGATAAAATTAATAATATAATTTATAGAAACACCTCATCTGACAAATTCATAACGTTGTTTTATTGCAGGTTATATCCGGATGAAAGAAGAATTGAGTATTGCAACGCTGGGCATAATCATCCGTTCATACTCTCAAAGGACGGAACAGTTAAATATCTCGACAAAGGTGGTTTGATACTTGGAATAATGCCCGATTTGGATTATCAACTGGATTCCGTTGATTTGGAGCGTGGAGACGCATTGATAATGTATACAGACGGAGTATCGGAAGCTATGAACAAAGAAAATGAAGAATTTGGCGAGAACCGTTTGCTGGATGTTTGTCAAAAATTGCGTAATAATTCAGCGTCAACGATAAGGGACGGAATCCTTAACGCAGTAAACGACTTCAGTCAAGGCGCCCCTCAATATGACGATATTACGCTGGTTGTATTGAAAGTGGAATAGGCGAAAGACAATCGCTGCTTAAATCAATTCGGCGAATATGGACTGAATAATATTCGTGAAGAGGTGTTTATAACAAACTTGCTCTTAGAATTAAAATTTATCCGAGTCCAAGTTTGATTCATTATGTAATTTGCCGGCTCATATTCTCAATGCCGGAATCCTCAATTTATTAAACCGATACATCATTATAAGAAAATGAAGGATAGTTCATTCATAGCCAGGAATTGGGTTGATTCGTTAGTGAAGATACCGGCATTTCCTGATAGATGCAGCCAAATCTGCTCCTGGGTTCAGGAAGTTTATAACGCGCAGAAAGTTTTGTTGTTTTTTCATTCGGAAAAACGGTCAAGGTATACCATTCGAACGACTATTAGAATTCATAAGTCATCTTTTCGGAGACTGGATTTTCACGATGAACCGTTCATTTACGACAGAATGCAGTCCGACAAACCTCAAAAATTTGAAGGTTTACTAACGCTGAAAACATGGCCCTGGTTCAGGGAAGAATTAAAACACAACCTGAGAAATGCCGGAATGAGTTGGATTTTGCCGTTATGGTCAGGGCACGAATGTCTTGGGGGACTGGTAATAAAAATGGCTACTCCCAAAAAATCGGTTTATTCCGAAGCTCTTGGCAAGGCAACTACCGACTTTGGCCATTTGCTGGAGATTGCATTTGTAAAACAACTGCTTCTACGCGATGAATGGGAAATGAGAGTTCTCCTGGGAGTCGGAAAGCGGATAAGCGAGCTTAAAGACCTGGATTCGATACTCAAGCTCATGATTGATTCGATCAAGGAAGTTATTGATTACGATGCAGCCGGAATATTTATTTTGAGAATGCCGGAGAAGAAGATTGAATATTCTACTCTTCGGGGATTTCCCGGAAATCTAAAAAATAAAGTGAATCTGAAAGTCGGCAAAGGAATTGTGGGCTGGGCTATCGAGAATGGGAAAGAAGTTACTGTGCCGGATGTACGGGAAAACAAAAGATATATTATGGCGCGTCGAGGAACAAAATCTTCAATTGTTGTCCCTATCAAATTTGGAGGCACGGTGATGGGCGCCTTTGCACTCGAAAGCGACAAACTCCATTTTTTTAAGTATCATGACGTAGAATTACTCAGGGCTTTTGCCTCACAGACAGCTATTGTATTAGAGAATTCGAAGCTTCTTAATGCGTCAATGCAGGCTGTTCAACTACAAACAGAGATAGAGATTGCTGCCGGTATTCAAAAAGCCCTGCTGCCAAAGAATATTCCTAAAATAAAGGGATATGACATAGCGGCGGTAAATCACTCCAGTCTCGCTGTCGGGGGAGACCTGTATGATTTTATTCAGATATCCGACCATGAACTTGGCGTGGCTATTGGCGACGTTTCCGGGAAGGGAATACCGGGCGCTATATTAATGGCGTCGCTTTATTCAACTTTCAGGGGTTTATACAGGAAGAGCGGACCTCCCGGCAATGTGATTAAAGAACTCAACGAATCAATATATAATCATACTGAGGCAGACAAATTTGCAACTTTTTTTTATGGAGTTTTGAACTACTCGAATGACAGTTTTACCTATTCGAATGCAGGACATAATCCTCCTATTCTGCTTAAAAGCAATGGAGAAACCCGGACTCTTTCAAAAGGAGGTTCGCTATTGGGATTTATTATCGGAAAAAATTATCTGTCGGAAACAATAAATATGCGACCGGGCGATGTTTTATTCCTCTACACGGACGGTGTTTCAGAAACATTTAACCCGAAGAACCAGGAATTTGGTGAAGACAGGATAATCGAATGTCTAAAACAATACATCAATCACTCTTCAAAACAAATTATAGATAATGTATTGGCAAAGATCAAAAATTTTTCGAAGAAAAGTTACCAGGATGATGATATAACCATAGTCGTGGTGAAAAAAGAATAATACTGTGGGGTCTTCACTAAAAAATATTTTCAAGTTTCGTTTACGTACCAAGATCACTTTCCTGGTATTGTTAGTGATCCTGCTTATCTGGATAACTATGAGCGTTATTGATATGTGGTCTGATTACCTTGAGCATGAAACTAATCTACAGGTTCAAATGCAACAGGTTGCCGAAGCAATATCTCAGATTGGAAGTTCGATTGAGACACGGGCGGACTGGGAGGTCTTTCAGAACTACATTGATGACATTCACGCCGTACTGGATAAAGTCGTTTATATTGGCGTATTCGATGCCGCTGATAACTTGCAGGTGTATTATTTGAAGGAGGATCTGTTCGAATTAGACATTAGTGCCACTGTAACCGACTCCCTGCTCAAAGATTACGTTTTAAAGCTAAGCACTAATCCGGGCGAGACTTTTTCGTTGATTTACGATTTTTATTTATTTTATCCTTTTTTTTCAATCGGTCTTGATAAGCTCGGAACCGTTACGCACAGCATAAGTTCGGGAAACGAGTTTTTTGGAAGGGTACAGGTCGGCTATGCAAAGAGGGAATTGAACAATGAATTAGTAACCGTTTATAAGCGAAATGTAATTATACTCATAATATTTATTGTCATCGGCTTTCTGGCGTCGCTGTTAATGAGCTATCGCCTGACCAAGCCGCTTGAGCGCCTCAGTACCGCAATGGAGACTATTCCTCACGGTAATATGGACACAATCGTTGAATCTCACACCTCGGATGAGATAGGGTCTCTTGCACGGTCGTTCAATTATATGGTAAGGGAACTTCGCGAAAACAATTTTTTTGACAGGTTTGAGAGGGATTTAAGAAAAGTTTTTACGCTTGAAAAAATATTCGCGACACTTCTTGGAAGATTAGAATCTCTATATGGCATCAATAAAGGGGCTCTCTTTATCAAAAGCACTCAAAACGACGAGTATGTTGGAGTGTATCAACAAAATTTTGATGTCGATTTTCCTGCTGATTTTCACTTCTCAATGGAAAAATCTCTTGAAAACCACTTGAAAAGAGACGAAATTTGCTTTTCTCTTGAAGGACTCGAAATAATTTCTAACGAGATTCCTACGCTCAGGGCTCCATTCGCCCTTGCCGGGAAAAATTCAATTCACTGGACAGTGTTTCTCAAACGTCAGGATAAATGTTTCGGTGTTATTTATTTCGGGAAAGATATAGATTACCAAAGTGTCGATATTGAGGAAAAGAAATATATTGTTAACCTTGTCAATCATACGCTTCTGCCGTTTGAAGTTGCATTGTTGCATGCTGATCTGACGGAACAGGAACGACTGAAAAAAGAGTTTGAAATCGCAAGATTTGTCCAATCGAATCTGCTTCCGCAGAGTATGCCCGATTTTGAAGGATACGACATTTTCGGTCTTTGTCTGCCTGCCAGGGAAGTCGGGGGTGATTATTTCGATTATGTACCTCTCAGCGAAAACAAATTGGGAATAGTTATCGCAGACGTTGCCGGTAAAAGCACCTCAGCCGCATTCTATATGGCAGAAATTAAGGGGATGATTGTCTCGCTTTCAACGCTTTACCATTCTCCAAAAGAGTTGTTGATAGTTCTGAATACCCGTATGTTCCTGAATGCAGACAGAAAAGTTTTTGCATCGATGATCTATGGAGTGCTCGATAAGAAATCAAATAGTTTTACATTCGCCAGGGCAGGGCACAATCCATTGTTGGTCAAGCAGGATTCTAAGAACCTTGTTACATACTTGACCCCCGACGGTCTGGGGCTTGGTCTTGACCGTGGAAAGATATTTGATGAGTTAATTACTGAAGAAAAGGTGAAAATGAAGGAAGGCGACACGTTGTTGCTTTACACCGATGGTGTAGTCGAATCGATGAACAAGAAACAAATTGAGTTTGGTGAAGAAAGGCTGCAAAATATCGTATTACGACAGGATGAAATATCCTCCGAGACCGGCTGTCAAGAGATACTAAAAGGACTTAAAGCTTATTCTTCCGGTACAGAGCAATTTGATGATATTACCATGATAATGATAAAAAGAGAAAAGAAATAAAAACTGATATTGTGGTATTTATCGTATTTGGATTAAAGAACAAGATTTAAATAATTTTAAAGAAGTAGAATGATCCTTTATGGATTTGGTATAAAAGAACTACTTTGATCGCATTTCCTGCAGTTTGGTGAGGGCGCTTGTGTCGGTGGGAAATATTTCAATCCACTGTTCAAGATATTCCGCCGCTTTATCGTATTGTCGAGTAACTTCGTAAATGCTTATCAATGCGCTGAACGCCCGGTTGTCCCGGTTGTTGCGTTCCCATAGCTGCCGGTAGGCTTTTTCCGCATTGACCGTATCCGAGAAGGTCGAGAACAGTAATACCGCGTAGTTATGTTGAATGTCCGGGGAAATCGGCGGCTCCCAATCAAGCATATCAAGAATTCTTGTATGGTATTCTTCCTGCTTTCCGGCTACGGAATAAAATCTGCCAATATTATCAAGAAGAACCTGGTCTTTTATCATCCTGAAATCGGGCACGTTTTTCTGCATGCTGTCAAGCACTCTTATTGCTTCCGTCTGGTTGCCGGAGTTCAGATATTGTTGTGCAAAACGGAGGAATCCCTGGCGGTAGTTGTACAAAAGACGTAGCGTACCAAAATCTAAATAAACGTCCGGGTCGTTTAGCCCCCTGTATTGAAATACTTCCATTAAGTTCTTACCAAGCTTATCCTGCAGAAGGGGGGCGTTTTCTACGGGGGTGATTCTCCAGGCTAAGCCGTCTAACCGGAAATATTTGTCGAATCCGGCATAAAACGCTGGACTCACCGTAATGGCAAAATAGACCGGTCTCTGCCATTGATTGTTACTGATTAAATGGTAGATCATCAGGTCCTGTACTTTCAAGGCTGTCTGGTCGCCGACTTGTATCGTATGATTCGCCTGAACAGAAATAGAGTTTACAGTATCATATTGCGGAGGAACCGTCTGACCGTATTCTTGAAAATGCGCTTCATATACAGACCGGGGAACCGGGATCTTAATTACCTGTGACTCCCAGGCTACCGGACCCAACTGACTTATCTGTGCATCTGTGAGCGCTATGTTGAGCTTTGGTTCGTAATTTTTTAACTGGTTAACGTACCAGGTTGTATTCAAAAGGCTCAGGTTAACGATTTTGACGTCCTTCCTGATACCTTCCACTTCCTGGATGTACCAGAGCGGAAAAGTGTCATTATCCCCGTTTGTAAATATAATTGCGTTTGGTTCGCACGACATAAGAATGTTATATGAATAATCCCAGGGCACATAATTTCCCGTTCTGTCGTGGGAATCGTAATTGTGATTGAATTGATTCCACGGTCCAGCCATTACAAGCACGACCGCTATAAAACCTGTTAAAGTTTTCTGGAATTTCCCGTCGCTAAATATCTGTTTTATCTTTGAGAGAATCGCCAATGCTCCCAATCCTATCCAAATTGCAAACACAAAGAAGCTGCCGACATACACATAATCTCTTTCACGGGGTTGAGGATTCGCCTGGTTTAAATAAATTACGAGAAGTAATCCGCCTGTAAAAAAGAACGCAAAGATGGCAAACGATTTTTTCCAGTCTTTCACACTGTGATAAAACAATCCGATCATTCCTATTATAAACGGAAGACCTTTCAGACCGATAAATGAAAAACTCTCCAGGATAAATCCCCTTCCACCTCCGGCGAACGTCAGACCTTTTCCTATGAAATTCCAGCTAAAGTAGCGTAGATACATATACTTAATCTGGTAATCCCAGAATGGCGCAGCCCTGTCGAATGTTGTAGACAAAAGACTCGTAGTACCATATTGTTCCCGGTTGAGATAATAGAGCATCCCAAGAGATGAAGGATCGTTCTCGTTGATAAGCGGTTCCATTGCCGAACGGATGCTTATCATGAAATACGTTGACCGTCCGATGGCAACTATTACAAAAATCATTGCAGTTGTGATAAACATCCCGGTTAACAGCGACTGCCAATGCAAAGGAGTGTTCGGTCTATATTGCAGTATTAAAAAACCTGCTCCGATAGCGACCACAAAGAAAAGACCGAAAATTGTGATCGTTCCCGAAATTCCCAAAAATACAGTAGGATCGACGCTTGACAGATATTCAATTCCAATTATTACAACAGTCAAAAACGCTGCAACAATAGCTGATAATGGTGCAAGAAGTTTGTTCAGGATTATTTGGGGTTTGTTAAAGAATATAATTAAAATCACGGTCGGAACAACGAGCAGATTCAATAAATGAACGCCGTAGGACAAGCCGATCAAATATACAATAAGCAGAAGATTTTTAACCGATGACAGGTCTTCACGTGTTTCAAACCACCTGAGTGCAAGCCAGAGAGTCGCCGCGGTAAAAAGCGTACTGAGGGCATACACTTCGGCTTCAACAGCATTGAACCAGAATGTGTCGGAAAATGCATACGTTAACGCGCCAATCGAGGCGGCGCCATATATTATGAATTTGTCAAAGCGGTTTTCCGGTCTTCCCCGGAAACTTCTCACCAGTTGTATGATAATGAGATAGAGCAGCAGAATGGTTAGTGCGCTTGCGATAACGGATATGATATTTACTTTGAGACCGATATCTTCCGGAAATGGTAGAAAGGTAAAAAGCCTTCCGAGCAGCAGAAAAAACGGCGCTCCCGGCGGATGGGGAACACCAAGTATGTATGAGCTGGCAATAAATTCACCGCAATCCCAGAAAGAGACCGTCGGAGCAACAGTGTCTAAATATACTCCGAGAGACAAAAGGAAAGTAAATGCGCCTACTAATGAAAGTTCCGGGTCCCGGGTAAAAAACGATTTCAATTTTCCCAAATTTATTTATTCTCCCAAATCATACTTTGGTTTGAAAAATTCGATTCACGTTTTCTTCCCTCAGGCAATTAATACCGGTTTTTGCCGGTAGAATTGCGGAGTCGGTGATATACTTTTGGACGCGTCCGAAATAAGTTTACCCCTGCTGCGAGAAGCAGAACCTGCTTCCACGGATGTGGAAGAAATTATCCTGTTCATCAATGCGTAGGGGGAAAGCATATCTGCGGAAAAGAAATAGAATTTTGATTGAATATCAGGTGACGCGATTTTAATGCTGCGGTGGAAAAGTAGAAAATTACTGAGAAAGGCAAGAGAGTCACGCATTGGAGCGCTTGTCGACATAGCTCCTGCAGTTACAATAGTATCTCCGGCCCAGAATTCCTGATCGTTCATTTCATAGTAGGGCATCGATATTGTCGAAACCGGATCGATAATCATATAATTATAAAAGAACAATACTGCAACTACACTCAAAGCCATAGACATTAATTGTTTGTAGGGTTCCTTCGGATTCGATTTTCTTATTGCGGCAGTTTCTATTTTGCCAAATATGCGGTTTTTCAAGGCAAAATAAGTGTTGCTCGAAACGTGCGGCATTTCGACTTCTCGAATAGTATTGAATGAGTTAACCATGAATTCCAGCTCAACGCTGCAGGAATCACATTCTCGAATGTGATTGTCAAGATCCGCCGTTTCTTCGAGGGACAATTCCTCAAGAAGAAAATCAATAAGTAATTCCCGTGAAATACCACAATTTTTATTATTTGTCGACATAATTATTCTTTTACAAGTACCTGGATTTTCCCAACAGCGTAGTGTATCCGGGATTTAACCGTCCCGATGGAGCATTCCATAATAGACGCTATCTCTTCGTAAGATAAAAAGTGGTAAAATTTCAATATAAAAGCAATCCGTTTTGACTGAGGCAAAGATTTCATAGCCTCGTTAATACGGTTTGTGCGGTCTTTTTTCTGCAAAATCTCGAACGGCGTATCATCATGACTGAACGACTCGATAAAATTGTAATTATCGAAGTCAGGGTTATATGGAGAATTGTTGACCATTTTTGACTGCTCACGCCGCCTCTTTCGAAGTTCGTTTATGCACAAGTTGATTGCAATGCGATACACCCAGGTAGAAAACTTGTACCGGTCGTTAAACTTGTCTGCATTTTCAAGAACTTTTATAAACGTATCCTGAAAAATATCTTCAGACCGGTTCTGGTCATAAAGCATTTGATTAATAAAGAACGTAAGCGGACGGGCATATTTCTTGAAAAGCAAATCGAACGCTTCTTCATTACCATTCGCACACGCTTTGATCAATTGTTCGTCGTTTTTTACAATCATGAATTATACACCAAAATTCGAACTTTATTTATTCTGAATTTGCCTTTTATACACTATATCGGCAAAAAAGTTCAATTTATTGAAAAGTCTTCTTGCGGCGCCGCATATTCGCATTACCCGGGCAGTCAAGCCATGTTTGTAAATATGCGCCACACACCTGAGCAAAAATCAAACAATTTTTTCTGAAATTTGCAATTTTTTAGCAAAAATACAACTAAAAAATTGTGAGGACTCGTGCTTATTTCAGTTATTTTTGAATTTTTTGTCAATTATTCCAAAACTTTTCACAAAATAATTGCTTATAGATAATATACATAATAGGAGAGTGTTGTATAATTGCCAAAATAAGTCCAAAAATCTGTATGCGGGGTCGTCTCTGACCCCGCATAAGCACAAATGTTTCACGCAGCGCACATAGTGACCACTCGCGTGGCGGGACGTGGCGGGTCAGGGACGACCCCGGTAAAGGGGACAGGCCCGAACTACGGTGTTTTAGGGTTTTGCAACACTCTCATATAGATGGGTTGATACCGATATGAAAATGATACTCCTCATCATAAGAATCGCAATTGGACTACTCTTCGTTTTTTCCGGTGCACTGAAAATGACCGACCTTATTTCGTTTCATGATACGATAGAGCAGTTCAATATCCTGCCAATTCAATTCATTAATGCAGTGACAATACTCATTCCGTCGCTTGAACTCGTATGCGGCTTGTTTCTAACATTGGGCTTGTTCAAAAAAGGCGTGATTTCTATCCTGGTTCCGCTTATGACAATTTTTATCATAGCAATAAGTATAAACCTCTACCGGGGTGCAGAATTCGACTGCGGATGTTTCGGACCGTTGTCGATATTTAGTACGATTTCATTTTCCAATGTTCTTTTTGATATACTGCTGTTAATCCCCTTTGCTGCGATATACATGAAAGATAACGGTCATGTTAATGTAAAACCACAATTTAAAATACCAATGATTTACTCAGTGTTGGTTTCATTCGTTATATACATACCTTTCATGAGCACTAACCTAAAACATAGCATTATCGCAAAAAATGTCCAAATTATAAATTGGGACGAGGCTTACAATTTTATAGAGGAAGATAACGCAGTTTTATTCGACGCCAGACCAAACAGCAGGTTTGAGAAGGAGCATGTTCCAGGTGCGTTTTCGCTTCCTTTTAATGATTTTATTGAATTTTATAAAAACCATATCGACTTGAATAAATCCCGATCAATTTTAATTTATTGTGATGGTTTGGATTGCAACGCATCACAGCGCGTTGCAGATAAATTGGTGCAAAGAGGGTTTACGCGAGTATTTAATATTAGGGAAGGCTGGGAGGCATGGAAACAAAAAAATCCGAAGATTTCTTGACTCGAATAACAGAAAAAAATATAACGATATTAATAATTGTTATCCTGTCTATCTATATATATTACAGTAAAAACACCCAAACGTTTTTGATCGATGGGGAAACAGATTTAAGAAGCAAAAACACCCTTTTAGAAACGGATTTAAATCTGTCAAATAATGTAAGGGACAAATTGATATCGGGATTACATTTAATGAACAAGGATTATTCTGAATTTAACCGGGTGCTGCCAACAAATGAGTTGAAATTTGTCTCCGTTATAGAAAACAGGGACCACCACCACAACGCTGACAATAATATGCACAGAGTTATTACCGCTATTACAACAGAGTACGATATAAAATATTATATTTTTTACTCAAATTCGGAAGACGATTCCAATTCGGAAGACAATTCCAGATTGGATGAATTCTACAAAGAAATAGCGGTGCAAGACTTTCATAAGATAACTAATAATACAGCAATGTTATTAGAAACTCCTACGCTATTTTTGATCAGTAAAAGAGACAAAATATTAGCTTCGTTTACCTTTACCGGCAAGGAGAACTCGGGAGAGCGTGGTTACATAGGAGAATTATTGAGCAGCCTTATAAAAGAATATAATCAATTTTAAGCCCCCATATGTTTCAATAATGCAACTTAAACAGAAACACCAAAACAACAGGAGAATAAAATGAAGAAATCAGGAAAATTAAATATCATATTGTTTATGGGTATTGTTTTACTTCTTGCTATTATTGGAAATCCCAATAATTCTTTTAGTGGAGAAGAAACTTGTCAAGGTCCTGTTGATCTTGAGCACGCATGTGAAATTAATGCATTCAATGTAAGGCATTCAGAGTGTATTGATTGTGAATGGGG
>JADFON010000437.1 GCA_022562855.1 Candidatus Zhuqueibacterota bacterium
GGAATGATCCCCGGAGGATTTATTACAAACTTCTTAGGCTTAAGTCTTGATGACTGGAAATCCCCGAAGTTTTTTATTGCTGTTGCTGCCTTTATATTGCTTATGTTTGTGCCTCTTTTGTACAAAAAGCTGAAGAAAACAAAATCGCAAGAATCGGTGCAGGAAAATTGAGGAGTATGAAGTGACATGTATGATATAATAGTTATAGGCGCGGGTTCCGGAGGTCTAAACATTGCGGGATTTATGAACACTTCCGGTTTTAAAACATTACTTATTGACAAGACAGATAGAAACATCGGGGGCGATTGTCTCAATTTCGGTTGTGTTCCGAGCAAGGCGCTCATCCATGTTTCGAGGCTTGTCCACGATGCTCACGAAGCTCAGAAATTCGGTCTGGAAGTAAACGGATCGATCGACATTGCAAAAGTTACCGGTTACGTGGACGAAAAAAAAGAGATCATCCGGCTCCATGATAACGCCGATTACTTTCGGAAAAAGGGAATCGACGTCGTATTGGGGAACGCAGAATTTGCGGGGGCGAATTCGGTAAAAGTCAACGATACGGTTTATGAGGGAAAGAAAATAGTAATCGCGACAGGTTCCCGCCCAAGAACTCTTGATTTACCGGGTATAGAACAGGTTGATATATATACAAACGAAAATATATTTGACATAAAATTCTTGCCGGAACATTTAGTCGTTATCGGCGGGGGACCGATAGGTATGGAACTCGGACAGGCATTCCGAAGGCTTGGTTCCAGGGTCAGCGTCATTGAATATTCTCAAAAGTTTTTGCCTAAAGAGATACCGGATATTGCTGAAGTTCTAAGGAAGCAACTGGAAAAGGAAGGTGTGGAATTTTATTTTAATGCCCGGATAAAGGAATTTGCGTCGCCAAACAAAGTTTCACTTACGGTTGAAGAAAAAGAGCACGTTCTGGATTTCGATGCCGTGCTCGTCAGTGTAGGCAGGGTGTTGAACATTGAGAATCTTGCATTGGATAAGGCAGGGATTGAACATGAAAATGGGAAGATTACCGTCGATAACTACCTGAGAACCACGAACAAAAAGGTGTTTCTCTGTGGAGACGTGGCAGGTTCGTATCAATTTACCCATGCCGCTGAACTGCATGCCGGTGTCATATTGAACAATTTTTTCTCGCCTTTTAAGAAAAAACTCAATAACGATTATCTTTCATGGGTAACCTTTACCTCTCCTGAAATAGCCACATTCGGTTTAAATGAGGATGAACTCAAACGAAGGGGTGTTGATTTCAAAAAGGTAACGCTTGATTTCGCCGACGATGACCGGGCGATTGTTGATGAAAACCGGGATGGAATTCTCATTCTATATATCTCAAAAAACAGGATTGTGGGAGGTTCGATGGTTGGGGAACATGCCGGGGAATTATTCCAGGAAATGACCCTGGCAATGAGCAGTAAACTCAACGTGAAAAACATCTTCAATAAAACATATCCATATCCGACCGCAAGCAGGATTAACAAGAGTATAATTCTCAAGCATATGTCGGGTAAACTGACTCCCTTTGTAAAAAAAGTGTTGAAATTTATGTATTGATTTTTTTCAAAAGTTAACCAAAAAAGGCTGACCATGTTTATAAATGGTCAGCCTTTTTTTAATTCTGTTCAGAAATGTTTCAAAAACCGATCATAAAACCAGCAGTAACCGAATTTACTTCTCCCATATTATAATCTGCATTAATATTAAAAGCCGCAAGTTTAAAGCTGAGTCCAACGGTAAACCTGGTTTCATTTATGCCTTTTGCATTGAATGCAACTGTTTGAGTTGACGTACCGGTAGGTGTATCGATGTCGAATTCGTATCTAAAATCTATTTCCGAGGATTCGAACATTACTCCAACATAAGGGATGATATTCAGCAACCTGCCACCGAATTGTTTGCTTGCGTTAATACCGTATGCGGTAGCGGTAGCTTCAAGAAAATCTCCGACTTCGAGCGTCTGCGTAAAATATCCAATCGATACGTCAATCGGAAAAAATCCCCCAATCCATATCATCGGATTGTGCTGAATTCCAAATCCAAAGTAGTTCAATTCGCCAATTTCATCGGCGATTTGAATGCTTGGAAGATACCTGAAAGTCACCTGCGTGCCCAAGACTGTTCCGATACTCAACTGTGGCGCGGCAAATGGGATGATTTCAACTCCGTCGAGCAGACCGGTGACACCGGCAAGTTCGATAGTTCGCTGACCGATTGTTTCGCCCGCAAACGTACCACCTGCAAAATCAATTTTGACATTTTCGTCTTCGCTGCCGATAACCGTGGGTCCGGAAATGCCTACCGTAAAATCCTGGCTGATAATTTCGTCAACGACTGCATCCAAAAATAATGGGTTTACACCTGAAGCAAGCTCCGTTGCCTGCTCCCGGTT
>JADFON010000438.1 GCA_022562855.1 Candidatus Zhuqueibacterota bacterium
CGTAACCCATAAATCCCAGTTCTTTACCCTGAAAAACCGCCTTCAAAGGTTCGGTATCTGTGGATTGACTTACGTTTGCATGTTTTTCAAATGCTTCCCGAATTTCCGCTGCTCTTTTGTCGTCATTGAGAAGCCGCTTCAATCCGGTGTAATGATGTTCGACGCAATAGTCGCAATGATTCAAAATACTTACATAAACCCCGATTGCTTCGAGAAACCACTTAGGAAGCGTGTTGCCGGAATTATGAAGAACATTTTTGTAGAGATACATATGTCCTTCAAGGGTGTGGGGACGCAGGCTGTGTACTTTCATTATATTATCGATTTCCCCATTCGGTCCTTTGACCCGGTCGTACAATTTTTTTAGTTTACCCGTTGCTTGCTCGTACTCGATAATCTTTATCCACGCCATATAATTTCCTACATTTTTCTTTTAAGATTTGCGTTGTGTGATGCAAGATACGCCCATGCCATGCCCATCACCAGACCTACCGCATGAGCAGTGTTAGCTATATTTCCGACAAAGCCGGTCAAACAAAGAAAAAACCATCCTATCATCAGCATGACTATCGTCCTGTCAAGATAGAAGCCGGACAACGGATCAAATTTACCACGTATCCAAATATAACCAAGTAACGCGTAAACGATACCCGACATACCGCCGAAACTCGGCCCGCTTACTAAATACTGAGATACGTTTGAGCCTGCAGCGGTGATTAAAATAAACAAAACAAGGTACTTTGAGTTGTGCCTGTTCTCGATCTGGCTGCCGAGATCCTTCAGCCACATCATATTAAAAAGGATATGGATAAAATTGAAATGGATGATTATCGGCGTGATCAGCCGCCAGATTTGCCCGGATGAGATTTCGGGCAGACCACCCATCCACCGGATCATATTGTCGGAGGTTTCATATTCCGTGATGAAAAGAAAATTGATAACACCCGTGTTTCTGCCGAATCCTGACAACAGAAAAACTAATGCGCTCAAAACAATAAACGTCTTTGTTACCGGACCGAGTCTGCCGGACATTACGTTGCGCAACTGCGCTTTGCCAGCCTCAATTCTTTTGTGGTACGCTTTATTCTCACGTTTCTCTTCAAACCGCGCTTCCTGAGCTTGTTTCGAGTATTTTACATAATCAGGATTGTCAGGATTTTTCATAAATTCATCCATCAAATTCCTGGCAGCATCCATCTTTTCTTCGTCATAAACCCAGACATCAAAGGCTTCGTCACCGTCGGTGTTTATTTTGTTCTCGATCCCTTTCATTAAGAGAAAGTCACTAAGTGAACCCGCTGTTTTTTCGTTATCGACCGAACCCAGTTGACGCATTTACCACTGCCTTTTTTTGATAGTTTATATGTAGTATTTTATCTACGTGTTGACAGTTTTATATAATTAACACAACTTTGGTAAATTTTTGAATTTAACGCAACAATCACACCCCCAAACCCCGAAAAACGGAGCCAAATAGTGGCAGACTAAGTATGGGAGTGACGCACATGCTCCTATTGTGTCATTGCGAATTCCGGTTTACCGGAATGTGGCAATCTCTCTGTTAATATCTAAAAAGCGCTTGAAATTACCTTGATTACGATTTTTACCAAAGTTGTGTAATTAACTTAACTTTTGTAATTTCTGAAAATGATTCCGAATCCCCAAAATAATGGTGCCACGTAGTGACAGGCCCCTTCTCCTGGGATTCAGCATCTGAATATGAAAAATACAAAAGCACTGTAATAAAATGTAATATACGAAAATAAAGAAACAAAGTTATTATTGAATTTAACAATCGAAATATCGGAATCATCGAATTACGAGTCTCTATAAAAATATTTGAAACAATATTACCAAGAAACGTATACATATAAACGAATACATATAGAAATGGAGTCTTAAACATGAGATTCTTATCGAGAATCGAGGAAATTATTCTTCTGGCAATCTGGAAACAGAAAGATAACGCATATGGAATGTCCATTCGAAACCAAGTGGCAGAGGATACCGGGGTTACATGGTTGTCCGGGGCAATCTATGCACCGCTTGGAAGGCTTCTCAAAAACGGTTATGTAATTTCTACAAAAGGAGAAGCAACGCCTGAACGTGGAGGACGGCACAAGATCTATTATCATCTGACCCAAAAGGGCATGCAGAAACTAATTGAAGTACAAAAGGTCAATAACACAATCTGGATGGGGGTTCCTGCAATAAAACTGGACTGAACTAATGAAAAAAACCGAATACAAACCGCCCAAAATCACAGCATGGATTCTCGAAAGGATCGTCGACCCGGAAACAGGTTACACAGCAATGGGGGATTTTGAGGAGCAGTTTTATCATAACGCTAAAAGAAAAAATCTTTTGTTTGCACAAACCTTGTATTGGATTCAAATTGTAGTT
>JADFON010000439.1 GCA_022562855.1 Candidatus Zhuqueibacterota bacterium
TCGAACTGAATATTACCAATCTTAAAAGTGTCGCCGTGTTTCAGCAGTTTATACTTACAACCGCTGTTGATCAGCCACTCAAATTTCCAGTCTTTATCTCCTTCATCGGAAGCATACACCATGATGTTCAGCCTCTTCGCAAATTCTCTCGAACCGCTCAAATAATCGGCATGAATGTGCGTATCTGTAACCGCAACAATAGTGAGTTCGTCTTTTTCGGCAATCTTGAGATACCGGTCAATATCGCGTTCAGGATCGACTAAAATAGCCTCTCCTGTAGACTGGCATCCGATCAAATATGCATATTGAGCAAGTTTTGGTTCGAAGATTTGACGAAAGTACATGGACTGACCTCCTTACATATTAAGATATACAGATAAGATAATAAATATAGAACTTATCCGAAACAATAAAAATATTATTATTGTAAAAATATAAAACGAAAATTATCTTTATATCTATCTTTTTCAATCTGACTATATTGTAAAATACTTGACAAGTTGCTTTCGTTATTTTACATTGGCTACACGTTAATCTTCTTCAACAGCTTAACTAAGCAGCGGGGGTTTAGAATGTTTAAGAAATGTATAATCCTTGCGGTAATTGCAGGTGTATTTTCATGTTCGCCATCTACCCGTTCGTCACGCCCTGCAGGTTCAACTGCCACTGTTATTGCCAGGGCGGAAATAACATCAATTTTTGCTGACAATGCGTACCAATTGATAGAGAGCCTTCGGCCAAGCTGGTTACGGGTAAGGACCCAGCGGTCAATCCGGCTGGGTGAAAGTGTCTCCCCGGTTATCTATGTCAACAGGACACGATACGGGAATGTCGAATCTCTCCGGGAAATCCTGACTCTTAATCTAAGGTTGATAGAATATCTCAGCCCGAACGACGCAACTACCCGGTATGGCGGAGGTCACGGGGGCGGGGCTATATTGCTTACAATATCTTTTTGATTAATATCCATTAAGTTTCTAAGCAAAAACTAGAAAAATTATGTGGTTTTATTAAACCCTGTTCTTGCAAAAGATTCGGGGTTTATTGTTTCTGAACGGTCGGATTGACGTGCCCGTTTGACGAATGAATAATGTATAAAACCTTGAATTGTACATCCTGACACTGTATATTGTTCTATCATATCGTACGTAACTAATTTTCAATAATAAGGGGATTCGCATGAAAAAGCCGGCGACTGCATTGATACTTCTTGTATTGTGCCCTGTGTTTGCCTTCGCACAAGGGTTTGAGTGGATACCGGGTGGAACCTACAATACATCCATTCCGACACCGGAATCTGTTCTGGGATATGATATCGGCGCATATCTAACCGACCACCACCAGATGGATGAATATATTCACATTCTGGAAGCAGCGGCTCCCGAAATGGTAAAAGTCATTGAATACGCGCAGTCGTATGAACGGCGTAAAATGTACCTTGTAATAATCAGTTCACCCCAAAATATGCGGCGTCTTGAGGAAATCCGGGCGACAATCGGACGCCTCAACGACCCGCGCACCTTGAGCGCTTCGGAGGTTGACAGAATCGTTAGAGAAACCCCGCCAATCGGGTTTATGAATTATTCAACCGATGGTAATGAGACGGCTGCCTTTGAGGTAGGAATTCAACTCGCTTATCAGCTAACGGCAGGCACCGATCCGCTTACCCGTAAGATACGGGACAACGTCATTACCATTATCAATCCTTCCCTCAACCCCGACAGCCACCAGAAATTTGTAGCGTGGGCAAAAGCGGCTGTTGTCGGAAAAAACGGAACCGCCGATCCTAACGCTTCGGAACATAGCAGTGAGTGGTTTATCAGTTCGGACGGCAACCATTACAGTATTGACCTCAACAGGGACGCTTTTATTCTGTCCCAGGTTGAGACACAAGCCGTCGCTGAAATTCTTCATCACTGGAATCCACAGGTCTGGGTAGATAATCATGGGCAGCCAAATGAATTTAACTTTGGCGCCCCTCATACATCTGCAATTAATCTCAATTACCCGGAATCGATGTTAAAGTGGGAAACCGTTATCGGCAGGAACATAGCCCGGTATTTTGACAACAACGGATGGACATACGTAAAAGACGAAACATACGACCTCCATTTTCCGGGTTACTGGGAATCCTATCCTGCATTCAATGGGGCTATAGGACTGGTATATGAAACAGACGCCGGCGGGACCAAAGGATTTTCCTGGGAAAAACAGGATAAATCGATCATTACCTTCAAAGATGGGATCCATCATCAATTCACCGCAGATATTGCTACCCTTGAAGCGCTTGCCGACAACCGGGAAGATTATCTCCGGTATTATTATGATTTTTTCAAATCCGGGTTAGACGAAGCCGATAACGAACAGTTCAAGCAATATGTTCTGCCTCCGGAAAAAGAT
>JADFON010000440.1 GCA_022562855.1 Candidatus Zhuqueibacterota bacterium
CTACGTAGCCTTAGCCAGCGTTCCGGTAAATAACCGCAGTCACTGGTTTTAGAGCGGGAGACGGGATTTGAACCCGCGACAATCTCGTTGGCAACGAGAGACTCTACCACTGAGTTACTCCCGCATGATGCGAAACAAATATACAATTTTTTGTTATTTTCCGCAATGAAAAATTTGTTGCAATTTTTGAAAACAGGTATTGACAAATCGGTTGTTAATATATATTTTATATACATTATTGGGATTTATTTTTTAATTTCAATTTTCGTTTGCTTATTTATGCTATGAAATTATGATGTAATCGTCATATGGAATTACAAATAAAGAGAGGTGTATATGCATAATGTCAGGCAAATATTACAAAAAAAAGGGTCGCAGGTTTGGACGATTTCTCCAGACGACACGATATTCAGAGCGCTGGAACTTATGGCGGAAAAGAAGTTAGGAGCGTTGCTTGTTACCGAAAACGATGAGCTGTGTGGTATAATATCGGAAAGAGACTATGCAAGAAAGGTAATATTGAAGGGAAAATCTTCCAAAGACACGCTTGTAAAAGATATTATGACATCGGATGTGCTGTACATACATCCGGATTGCACTATTGAGGAGTGCATGGAATTAATGTCTGAGAAGCGGGTCAGACATTTGCCGGTACTTGAAGACGATAAACTAACGGGTGTTATCTCTATCGGCGATGTCGTGATGGCGGTTATTGAAGAAAAAGAATACACTATAAAACAGCTTGAAAATTATATCCATGGAGGCAGATAAGGATTTAATTTCAATAGGCTGATTCCTTCGAATAAATGCTTCATCCCTGAAAATAAACTCGTCATACCGGTTAATCAGACAATACTTGCTATTTCTTCAGTAGTGATGAGACTGACGCCCCTGCTTTTCCAGCCGTCAATCGTTTCTTCCAAGGGTAATTCCGGGAGTTCTTTGATCGCATCAACAACGGCATACACTTCGACACCCCGCTCTTTTAATCCCACAACAGCAAAATCGACACAGACATTCGTTGCGACGCCATATACCACAGCCCGTTCGGGATTCAGAATTTCAAGGCAAGTTGCTGCATGAGGAGATTCCGGCGAACCCGCAAAAACATCGAAAGCATCCTTATATAAGATATAATCACCCTCGTGGAGCTTGAAAGCTTCACGGTCAAATTCCCTCCTCCAATCGACTATCAGAGGATTTTCGGGCGTGGTAGCCGGTACATATTCTGCCCCCTTAGTGCCAATAAGACAGTGCGGGGGAAAGGTTAGCCGGAAGTCCGGGTCATCCGAGAATTCTTTCGATTTTTCCGTATGCCAGTCTCCGCTGAATACAATTTGAATACCATTCTTATGGGCATACGTAGTCAATCTATCAAGGTTGTCTTCGATTCCACGTGCCCCCGGAACGGCTAACGTACCCGGGAAACTTTCATCATTTCGCATAAAATCAAACTGTGTATCTACATTCCAAAAGATAACCTTCATGTATATCCCTTTATCTGAAAAAAACAATTATTTACCGGACACGTTGCATAGCGTTGTAATGAACAGGCTCCTGCTCACGTCCTGTTTTCGCACAAGGTATCCCTTCAATCTCACAAATATCTGCGGTCGCAAAAACGGCATCCCATACTTCACCTATTCCTACGCCGTCAAAGAGCGAAAATCCTATATCCTTTTTGAAATCTCTATCAGCCTTCATGAACGCTTTCGCCTTTTTGAGGTTTCCAAATCCACTTGACAGAAATATACCCGTTCTTTCTGCGTACCCATTCCTTATCAAAGCCAACCTCACATTTTGCACAAGTTCAATAGTTACTCCCCTGCCGGTCATAAAAGAAGGATCCAAACCGTCCGTTTTTCCAAAGGGAGTCCCTTTTTCACCGGTATTTTCCATACAAGTGTCTATCCGGAGACTATTTGTTGCATTCCGATAATATCTTGCGACCTTCAGGCTTTCCGCTATTTCACGGTTGAACGTATCAACCAATGTTACTCTTGGAACGTCTACGGGCATAAATTTATCAAATAGTTTTGCTGTTCGTAATGCAGCGTTCCGTTTATTATATAACCATCCTAATATAAGCACGAGAACATGGGGTATTGTTCCGGCGCCTTCTTTGCCAATATTCGAAGACCCTATATCGGTAGATGTCTGGACCGCGCCCCCGGCAAGTGCAGCCCCTGCAATTTCCCTGTCAAGCGACCAGTGATAATGCCTTGCGCCAAAATAAACAATTTGTTTTTCGTCATAAATATTCGACAGTTTCTCCATTTTCCCTCTAACGTGCTCAACGTCCGGGATTTCACAGCCGTTGGCACGGGATAATTCATGCGACAGAACGCCGAGATACATCGTTTCAAGTTCCACAAAGCTCTGAATGGGTCCTTTTAT
>JADFON010000441.1 GCA_022562855.1 Candidatus Zhuqueibacterota bacterium
GATTTCTTCATGATTCCTGAGATCTGGTACTACTACTTCTTTTATTGGGACCAAAAATTTGATGACGGGTCGATTCTTTATGAACACTTAGACATGCCTCCTACCAATGCTTCTCCTGCGTTGTTGCGTGTTAAAGCGACCGGGGAAATCCAGATATTAAAGCAGTACAACAAATTCAATGGAGAGGAAATCGAATTTATTGTAAATTATTTTATACCCGGATAGCTTTTGGTTATAATTTTCCCTCAAGTTTTAATCCAAGTTTTCTTACCGGTCTAAAAATCTTTTAAATCTTAAATTTGTTGCACTTTTCTATAAGAATCAGTAATTTAGTTTTATGTTTGAATAAACGTTAATATACCCGGAAACAATGTAAACTTTACCATTTTTACTAAAAAACTGAGTGTAAAAAAGATGGCTGATACGAAATATGAAGCAAGTTGCCTCCACTGCAAACATTGGGATGAAAGACCGGAATCGAACAAGAAAGGTCCTGTTCATCTGCGCGAAGGTGTGTGCAATGGGAAATTTAATGGGGATTTTGTTACTGCAAATCAATATTGTCTTGGGTTTATAAAGAGATAGATAAATTATTTTTCCTCACGAATTACCTTCCTTCTAAAAAGGACAAGAACCGAAAAAGGCGGAAGATTTGCCTGTGCAAGCGCTGCTGTAAATGTGCACAGCAATATTGTATTGCTGATTGAATCCCAATTGCAGCCGGTTTAAATCTGCATCTCTTATCCGGCTTCTGTAGCTTCTGTATTTATTATTGATGCCGCAACAATGTTTTCTTTGACCCTTAATCTCAGAGAGATTGCGCCAACCTCCTGTTATAAACCGTTGACTTTTTCCAAATCGAGATCAATTTTTGCAAGGGTAGAACTTAATCCGTAATAATTCACCGATAAACGTTGATTTTTTCACGAAGAAAAAGTATATTTTGTGTTCCGCTCTTATACGAAATAATGAACGTTTTTTTATATTTTAATCTGAAACAGCAACCAATTTGTTTAATGAACGAGGTTACTTATGACAACATTTGACAAGATCGAGCATCCCGCAAATGGCGATACAATTACTGTTGACAACAACAAATTGAATATACCTGATAACCCGATTATTCCATTTATCGAAGGGGACGGAATCGGACCCGACCTTTGGTTTGCTACAAAAATGGTGCTTGACGCTGCGGTTGAAAAGGCATACGGCGGAGCAAAAAAAATCGAATGGCTTGAGATATACGCAGGTGATAAAGCAAACGATAAATATGGCGAATATCTTCCAAAAGATACTCTTAATGCAATTAAACACTACATCGTCGCCATCAAAGGTCCGCTGACGACGCCGATCGGAGGTGGATTTCGCAGCTTAAATGTATCACTTAGACAACTTTTGAATTTGTACGCGTGCGTAAGACCTGTACGGTATATAACCGGTACGCCGAGTCCCGTACGTGAACCGGAAAAAATGAATGTCGTAATCTTCCGTGAAAACACCGAGGACGTTTATGCGGGAATCGAATGGCGGGAAGGTACACCTGATGCGCTAAAGGTAATTTCATTTTTAAACGATTCCATGAACGCCTCGATACGTTCCGATTCAGGTATAGGGATAAAGCCGATGAGTGTAACCGGTTCAAAGCGGCTGATACGCAAGGCAATACAGTATGCGATTGAACGAAACCTTGCAAGCGTTACCCTGGTTCATAAGGGTAATATTATGAAATATACCGAGGGAGCTTTCAAGGACTGGGGATACGAACTCGCCGCGGAGGAATTCGGAGACCGGACGGTATCGGAGCAGGATTTGTGGGATAAACACGGTGGAAAGGCGCCCGCGGGAAAGGTAATTATCAAAGACCGCATTGCCGACAGCATGTTCCAGCAAATACTAATCCGTTCCGATGAGTATGATGTAATTGCAACTCCCAATCTTAACGGAGACTATCTTTCGGACGCTTGTGCGGCACAAATAGGCGGTCTGGGGATGGCGCCCGGCGCGAATATAGGCGATCATATCGGGCTCTTTGAGGCGACACACGGCACAGCTCCGAAGTATACCGGGCAGGACAAAGTCAATCCGGGATCGATGATACTATCCGGCGCCCTGATGCTCGAATACCTTGGTTTTGATGCGGCTTCAAACCAGTTGCGAACTGCCGTGAAATCGGTTTACTCCGAAGGACAGTCACTCACGCGAGACCAGGGCGGCACGGCAAGTACTACAGATTTTTGTGACGCTGTCGAATCCAACCTGCGGGCGCTTGCAAAACAACGTCCGTAACCAGAAGTTACGAGGTCACATGATAGATCCAGAAAACTACGATTGGTCAAAATTCGAAATCATCTATTATTACAAGGCGCATATCACGCGGGTATTTCG
>JADFON010000442.1 GCA_022562855.1 Candidatus Zhuqueibacterota bacterium
TATCAGGCAACACGCAAACAAAGATATGCAGAAACAGTCCAGGAAATTTTCACTTATGTTCTGCGTGATATGACCGATTCTTCCGGCGGCTTTTATTCTGCTGAAGATGCTGACAGCGAAGGAGAGGAAGGTAAATTTTATGTATGGGATGCCAAAGAGATCAACTCATTAATAGATGGTGCAGCAGCCGATCTGTTTAATAGCGTATATACGGTTAGCCCCGAAGGTAATTTTATCGATGAAGCAACCGGAGAAAGACCTGGAACAAACATACTCTACCGCAGCAAGGCGTTGCAGGATATTATATCTGAAATGAACATAACCGAGGAGTCATCATTAGAAATCCTTGAAAATGCCCGCGATATTCTATTTACCGCTCGTGAAAAGCGCATACATCCGTATAAGGATGACAAAATATTGACAGATTGGAATGGATTGATGATCGCCGCACTTTCAAAAGCGGGGCGTGTGTTGGATAAACCCGAATATATCAGGGCTGCGCAAAAAACAGTATCGTTTATAAACGCAAATATGATCGATTCCGACGGAAAACTTCTCCATCGGTACCGTGAGGGATCAGCAGCTATTACCGGGAATGTCGACGATTATGCATTCTTGATCTGGGGACTTCTCGAGTTATATGAAGCAACTTTCAATGCCCAGTACATCAAGACGGCGCTCACCTTACAGGATTATCTGACAGAACATTTCTGGGACGAAACTGGAGGAGGATTTTATTTTACTGCAGATAACGCGGAAAAATTACTCATTCGGCAAAAAGAGATTTATGATGGCGCTATACCGTCCGGCAATTCTGTGGCTATGCAGAATCTGTTACGTCTCGGTCGTATAACATCACAACCGGAACTTGAAAATATGGCTGCACAAATCGGACGTACGTTTTCAACTCAGGTTACAAAAGCGCCGCTTGGTTACACACATTTGATGTCTGCGGTAGATTTTGGCGTGGGTCCTTCGTATGAAATCGTCATTGCAGGAGAGATAAATGCACAAGATACAAATGCATTGCTGACCGCCATCCGGATGCAGTATGTGCCGAACAAGGTAGTCTTGGTTCGGCCTGCAAAAGATGCCCCGATTGTCGCTCTATCCCCATTTACTAAAAATCAAAATATGATTGACGGTAAAGCTACAGTATATGTCTGTCAAAATTATGCCTGCAATCTTCCGACTACAGATGTTGCCGAATTGATAGCGCAACTCGTCTCAAAATAAATTTGTATATATAGAAAATGCAGGACACATAGGGCACATTGGGTTAAAAGTTGAGAGTTGCTTTGAAACGGAAATAGAGGATGCTAAGTTTAATACCAAACGTGCGGCAAATAATCTTCCGGTCAAATATCCTATAAATATGTTTATAGCAAGAAAAAATAATCTGCATCTGCCACTCATTGTGCTCATCCTGTTTGCCGCAGGTTGCGGACAGACCATGGATCCCTTTATTATACCTGGCCCTCAAGACAATGGTAGTTTCATTCTTACAAATGGCAGATTTCTTACTCCTGCCGGCGGGCAAATTTCAGTGGGAGAATTCCCGCAAGGGCTGGCATTGAGCCACGACGGATCCTTCGCTGTGGTATCGAATATCGGATCATCCGGCAATTCGATTTCCATAATAGATGTTGAAAATCAGCGGGAAGTGCAGAGAATTCCTGTCTCAACCGGGGCATTTGGAATTTGTTTCAGTCCGGATAATGGGCACATATACGTTTCCCTCGGCAGCTTAAATACCATAGAAATTTTTCGTTTTTCCGGCGGCGCCGCTCTTCACATAGAAACGTTAACCATGCAGGTCCAGGATCACAATAGAGCTTTTTTTCCGGCAGGTCTTGCATTATCAAAAGACGGAAACCGGTTGATCTCAGCAAATCTTCTCGATAACAGTATCTCAATATTTGACCTTCAAATTAAAGGAATTGTCGCGACAATTCCTGTCGGAGAAATGCCATTCGCAGTTACAATTCACCCGGACGGAAACACCGCTTTTGTCAGCAACTGGGGTGGAAAATCTGTGAGTGTTATCGATCTCGAAAATTTCACGGAAGTATCAAAAATACCCACAGGCAGTCATCCAAACCAACTTATTCTGTCTACGGACGGACGAAAACTCTTTGTCGCGAATGCAAACAGTGATAACGTGACAGTTATCAATACCGACATGAAAAATGTGGCAGAGACTATCAGTGTTTCACCTTTTCCCCGGGCGCCCGCAGGATCGCAGCCTACTGGAATAGCCCTATCCAGGGACGGCTCTACTTTATTCGTTGTCAATGCAGGCGATAATGCGGTCTCCGTTATCGACGTATCCCGGAACGTATCTTTGATTCTCGGATCAATACCTACCGGAGAA
>JADFON010000035.1 GCA_022562855.1 Candidatus Zhuqueibacterota bacterium
AGCTTTTCTAACAACGTATTCCAGTCATCCGTGCCTTCCCAGAGGACAGATTTTAATGCAGCCACGGCATCCGGGCTAAAGCCAGACAGACTTTCTGCCAAAGCGCATACCGCGCTATCTAAATCCGGGTAATTGGAATAAACTTCGTTATACAACCCGTGCTCTTTTGCCCACTGCGCGCTTTGCCATTCGGCGCTGACCGAAAGCTGATTAAATGCGCTCAGCCCCGCTTTTCGTTCAACCGCAGGTCCTATGACAAACGGACCGATACCCAGGGCAAGTTCACTAAGTTTTATCCCTGCAGTATCCAATGCTAAGACATAATCCGATGCAGCGATGATTCCTACAGCGCCCCCGACCGCTTTTCCCTGTACCCGTGTAATAATGAACTTCGGGCAGTCTTTCATTGCGATGATAAGACCTCCGAACCCCATAAAAAATTCTTTCCCCGATTCAAAGGTCGTAATCGCCGTCAACTCTTCGAACGAAGCGCCGGCGCAGAAGGCTTTTTCTCCCGAACTTTGTAATACTATTACTTTTATCTCATCGCTTTTTCCGGCGTTTTCCACCTCATCTGCCATTTTCCTGAGCAGATTTCCCGGGAGCGAATTACTCTTCGGATGGGAAAAAGTAATCGTTCCGATACCGTTATTTACCGAAATATTTGTGTTTCCGTTTTCTGTCATATTTATTAATTTTTATTATTTTTGACATTGATTAACACAAACCGGATTTATCAACGCGGAAAAATAGAATTTACCATCTGTACATTTCTGTTCTATCAGTTTGAATCAGTGTCGGAATTATCCTTACGCTGTACGAGTGTTAAGATTGTAGCTTGTGCAACCGTTTCGTGTTCCTGGTTCAGAACTTCAACGTCCCATTTCACAATACCCTGTAATACCTCGTCCTCACGTTTTTCTTTTTTTGTTTTTTCCTTACAGGTAAGCTTGACATAAAACGTGTCGCCCACATAGACCGGTTTTGTAAATCTCAAGTCGTCTATTCCGTAATTTGCAAGAACGGGACCTTTTTTGGGGTCGACAAACAAACCTGCCGCGGCAGAAATTATGAAATACCCGTGCGCAACCCGTCTTTTGAAAATGGACCCCTCCAGTGAGGTTACATCCATGTGGGCATAAAAAAAGTCACCGCTGACGCCTGCAAAATTGACTATATCCGCTTCGGTTACCGTTCTTCTGTGGGTTGTCAGGGAATCGCCGATTTGCAGTTCGTCAAAATATTTCCTGAACGGATGCACGATATCCTCTTTCCGTTCTCCGCCTTTCATCCATTCATTGCAGATATGCGATAACGTTGTCGGGGAACCCTGCAAAGCTGTTCGCTGCATATAATGGAGAACGGACCTGATTCCGCCCAATTCTTCTCCTCCTCCCGCCCTTCCGGGACCGCCGTGTACAAGATGAGGAAGCGGTGAACCGTGTCCGGTCGACTCTTTCGCGCAGTCGCGGTTTATCACCATTAATCTTCCGTGGTATGGAGCCGTACCGAAGACAACTTCCCGCGCAACGTTGTTGTCCGCGGTAAAAAGCGACCCGACAAGACTTCCGCGTCCAAGTTTTGCAAGTTCGATCGCTTCATCGACCGTTTTATACGGCATAACCGTGTTTACCGGTCCGAATGCCTCGATATCGTGCGGTTCTCTTTTTTTGAACGGTTTATCGCAATAGAGTAAAATCGGGGGGAAAAAGGCGCCTTTATCCTTGCTGCCTCCAACAATTTCGAAATCTTCCGGGTCTCCAAAAATTAACTCACCGGCGTTTTTTAATGCTTCAACTCTTCCAGCAACTTCATCAACCTGCTCCCTGCTTGCAAGAGGTCCCATTCGTACTCCCTCTTTTGAGGGGTCGCCGACAGCGATACCGGACAGCCTCTTTTTCAATGCATCATTCACCTCACCTACATATTTGTCCGGAACAATAGTTCTGCGAATGGCGGTACACTTTTGCCCCGCCTTTACGGTCATCTCTTTTGCTACTTCTTTTATAAATAAATTAAATTCTTCCGTATCCGGCGCAGCGTCGGGACCGAGCATCGAAAAATTGAGCGAATCGGTTTCCATATTGAATCTTGTTGAATTTTCAACAATAACCGGATTTTCTTTGAGCGTTTTGCCGGTCGAAGCCGAACCGGTAAACGTCACCACATCCTGACAGTCAAGATGGTCAAGCAGGTCGCCGACTCCCCCGCAGATTAGCTGAAGCGCCCCATCGGGAAGAATCCCGGATTTTATCATTTCCTCGACCATAAGACGTGTGAGATAGGAGGTGATGCTCGCGGGTTTCACTATTGCGGGCATCCCGGCAAGAAACGTCGGGGCAAGTTTCTCCAACATACCCCAGCACGGAAAATTAAATGCATTGATGTGAATCGCTGCGCCTTCAAGCGGAACACAGACATGTCTTCCGATAAAGGTACCGTTTTTCGAGAGTTGTTCGAGATTGCCTTCGACATAGAACGTCTCATCGGGCATTTCCCGTCGTCCTTTGGTCGCGTAAGTAAAAAAAGTTGATATTCCCCCTTCTATATCTATCCAGGAGTCTATTTTTGTTGCGCCGGTGGCAGGAGAAAGCTTATAAAATACCTCTTTCTTATCCATAAGGTACAACGCCATGGCTTTTAACATTCTTCCACGTTCATGAAAGGTCATTCCCCGAAGTTTCGGTCCGCCGATGTTCCGGGCGTAAGCGAGAATACTCTTGAAATCGAGTCCTTCGCTGGTGACTTCAGCGATATTTTCGCCTGTCACCGCATGATAGAGTTTTTTTCCTTTTCCGGTTCCTGCCGTCCATTTACCCTGGACAAAACTTTTTAGCTTCATTCGGTTAACCTCATATTTTCTCCCTGTTACATCTCAAAACTGCCAAATAAAATTATTTTTGGGACTTGATTTCATGCCATGTTTTGTATATTTGTGGTTGCTTTGGCTTGTCTTTTTGCATCTCTCCTAACGGTTCGCACGACTTGAGAGACCGGTGCAGTTGTTCGGGAAGCGACTGGTAAAGCCTTGTCCCGTCGGTCTTCCACTTAATCATTTCATCGTCAACATCTTTTACAATTTTTGCCGGGTTTCCTACAACTACTTTGCGGTTGGGAATCTTCATATCTGCCGGAACGAAACAGAGCGCGCCTATAATGCACTCATCTCCTATCACGGCGTTATCCATAATTACAGAATTCATACCTATTAATGTATTGAAGCCTATCGACGCCCCGTGTATAATCGCCCCGTGACCGATGTGTGCGCTTTTCTGAAGCCTGACCGTCACGCCGGGAAACATATGAATAGTGCAGTTTTCCTGTACGTTACATCCATCCTCGATGATAATCTCTCCCCAATCACCCCTTATCGCCGCTCCGGGACCGACATATACATTTTTCCCGATCGTTACATTTCCTGTAACGGTGGCGTTGGGATGAATAAAAGCCGATTCGTGAACCACGGGGATAAAACCGTCGAATTCGAATATATTATTCATATTTTAGACACAGATTTACACTGATTAAACTGATTAAAAGCGATTCACATCTATTATATATCATGTATTTTTCGTTTAATATCCATTTTTTTACCAAAGTTTATTAAAAGACCAATATCAATATCGGTAGCTTTTAAGTAGTTTACTAACTGAACCTCATGAATTTGATTGAGTTTTTCTATAGCTTTCACTTCTACAATTACCTTGTTCTCTATGACGATATCTGCAAAATACTCTCCGACTAATGCCTTTTCAAAGTAAACATTTATCGGATATTGCTGTTCAACTTTTAGCTCTATTATTCCCAATCTATATACCAATGCATTTTCGTAAATTTTCTCAAGAAAGCCATATCCTAATTCATTGTAAACATAGTACGCTTCTTTGATTATTTTCTCTGTAATGTCAGAATATTTATAGTCTCCCTTTATATATTTCATAAAATCGAGCTATTCCAGATATCATTTAACGCTTCAAAAATTATTATTCTAAACAGTGGAAATCAGTTTAATCAATGTAAATCTGTGTCATAATAAATTTAAACTCGTTCAATAATTACTGCCATTCCCTGACCGACCCCAACGCACATTGTGCAGAGAGCATATTTTTCTTTGCGAATTTCAAGTTCGTTCATTGCTGTGGTAATCAGCCGCGCTCCGGTCATGCCGAGAGGATGACCGATAGCGATGGCTCCGCCGTTTGGGTTTACCCTGGGATCATCATCGGCTAAAACCAGTTCGCGCAGACAAGCGAGACTTTGCGCTGAAAACGCTTCGTTTAACTCGATAACCGACATATCATCCAGTGACAGCCCTGTTTTGCTCATCACTTTTTCTGTTGCTCCAACAGGACCCATGCCCATTAATCGAGGTTCCAAACCGACCACTGCAGACCCGACAATCCTTGCCCGCGGCTTCAAATTAAATTCTTTTGCAGCGGATTCGGAACCGACCAACAAGGCGCATGACCCGTCGTTGATCCCGGAGGAATTTCCTGCCGTAACCGACCCTTTGCCATCAAGGCGAAAGACTGGTTTGAGCTTTGAAAGTATCTCCGTTGTTGTGGCTGGTCTGAGAAATTCATCATGTTTAAACTGCAATGGATCAGCTTTTTTTACCGGTATCTCAACCGGGGTTATTTCTTTTGCAAATCTTCCGTTTTCACGTGCTGCCGCCGCTTTTTTTTGCGAGTTGAAGGCAAATATATCCTGGTCTTCGCGGTTTATATTGTACATCTCCGCAACATTTTCCGCAGTGTTTCCCATCGAGTCGATGCCAAACAATTTCTCTATGACCGGGTTTACAAATCTCCAGCCGAAGCTCGAATCGAATATTTCCGCTTTTCGGGAAAAAGCCGCTTCCGGCTTACTCAGCACAAAGGGCGCCCTCGTCATATGTTCTACACCGCCGGCAATATACAAATCACCATCACCCAGCCGAATCGCCCGGGACGCATGGACAACGGCGCTCATCCCGGATGCGCACAACCTATTCACTGTTTCGCCGGGAACCGATGCAGGTATCCCTGCGATTAGAAGCGCCATTCTTGCCACGTTTCTGTTGTCTTCGCCAGCCTGGTTTGCACAACCGAAAATAACATCGTCAATCCGGTCGCCCGGAACAGTGGAGTTACGTTCAATGATTTTTCTGATCGTCCAAGCCGCAAGATCATCTGCACGGATATTCGATAGAGAACCGGCGTGCTTTCCTACCGGGGTTCTGACAGCGTCAAATATGTAAGCGTCTCTCAAATCATGCACCAATTCTGATTTTAGTCTAAGACATTTTTGTGCGTTCTAAAGACAGTTCCGCGAAAAAAACCAACGGCGGTTCCGTCCTGTTTTGTAATAGTAATATCGTATATACCGGTCTTATTAGTAACATTTTTTTCATGTGCAGAGGCGGTGAGAACATCACCGTCCACAACCGGGGCAGGAAACGACATATTTGCCTGCATGACAACACTTAAGCGGCCATGTGAATTGGACGCAAATGCCAATGCGCTGTCTGCAAAGGCAAATGTAATGCCCCCGTGAAGGATATAAAAACCATTCAACATTTCCTTTCGAACGGTCATCTCGATTTCAGCATATCCCGGTTTCAGATCCAGCAATTTGACGCCAAGCCATTTGCTGAATGCGTCGTTCTTGAGCATTTTTTCTACCGCTTTTTCCGCAAGCTGTTGTTTATTCATAATTTTTTCAATGTGTTAATTCAAATCGTTTTTAGTAGAATTTCTCTTTTCTCTTAACCATCCTTTTTATCAGCGGATTCGGGCGGTATCGGTCTTCTCCGTATTCGTCCTGCAGGTCGGTTAGATTCTTCAAAATCGTATCCAAGCCTATCTCGTCCGCCCATTCCAGCAAACCTCTCGGATAGTTGACCCCTTTTGTCATTGCGATGTCGATGTCGGACGGAGTTGCGACATTGAGAAACACAGCGTCTGCGGCTTCATTGATCAACATGGCAAGTATCCGCTGAACTATCTTTTCCCCCAGTTCTATGTCTGTAACCGGTGAAGGATTTACCGCCCCGTTACCATATTCATAAAATCCCTTTCCGGTCTTTTTCCCCAGAAAATTTGCCTCCACCATCCTTTTTTGTATTTGTGAAGGCTTAAAACGGGGATCGTAATAGAAAGCTTCAAACACAGTTTCCGAAACTTTATAATTAACGTCGTTTCCGATCAAATCCATCAGTTCGAAGGGTCCCATTCGGAATCCGCCGATCTCTTTCATAGCCCAGTCGATCGTTGCAGCATCGGCTATCCCTTCCTCCATTATCCTCAAAGCCTCTCCATAAAAAGGACGTCCGATCCGGTTCACAATAAAACCCGGTGTGTCCTTTGCAAGAACCGTAGTTTTGCCCCAAGATTTCAGAAGGTCACACGCTTTTCCGACCGTTTGTCCGGATGTTGTCAATCCTGTGATAATTTCGACTAACGGCATTACCGGGGCAGGGTTAAAAAAATGTAGCCCCAGAAACCGGTCCCGTTTTTCGACCGCTGAACCGATCGATGTTATAGATAACGAGGAAGTGTTAGTTGCGAGAAGGGCGTCAGCATCGACTATGGCTTCCAGGTTCTCAAAAACTTTTTGTTTTATTTTAAGGTTTTCTACAACCGCTTCAATAACCAAAGCGCAATCAACGAACTTCTTAATATCAGTACTCAGTACTATTTTATCAATTATTGCCCCGGCTTCAGACTTCTTTATACTTCCTTTTTCCACTTTCCGGTCAAGGATTATTTTTATATTTTGACAGGCTGTTTCAAGAGCTGCTTTGTCGGTATCGTACAGGTAAACCAAATGACCGTTTGCTGCCGCGACCTGGGCAATTCCGGCGCCCATTGTTCCCGCACCGATAACTCCGATAGGTTTAGATTTGTCTATTTTTCTCACGTTTATTTCCCGGTAAATTTTGGTTTTCTCTTTTCTATAAATGCCCTGACGCCTTCCCGGTAATCATGAGTCTTACCCGCAATCCCCTGAAGTTCTTCCTCAAATTCGAGCTGTGAATCAAGATCATTAGAAAATGACCGGTTAAATCCGCGCTTAATCAGTCCAAGACCGGTTGTAGGCATCGAAGCCAGCCGTTCGGACAGGTTCAGCGATTCGCTTTTTAGTTTGTCATGCTCAACCACCTTGTAAATCATACCGTATTCAAGCGCCAGTTTTGCCGATATTTTCTCGCCAAGCATCGCCATCGCTGTGGCTCTGGGCAGACCGACCAAACGGGGCAGAAAAAATGTTCCACCGCTGTCAGGTATCAAACCTACATGACAGAACGATTGAATAAACGATGCATTTTCAGAAGCGATCACAAGGTCGCATGCAAGAGCAATGTTTGCTCCGGCGCCGGCTGCAACGCCATTCACCGCACACACAACCGGTTTCTCAAGATGACGGATCCCCTTTATTATAGGGCTATACGATTCCTTGACGATTTCTTCGATGATTTCAGAATTATTCGGATCCGACACTTCCGCCAGGTCTTGACCGGCGCAGAATGCTCTGCCTGCACCTGTAAACAAAACACATCGAATCGAATCGTCATCTTGTGCGGAAGCAAGAACTGCCTGCACCTCTTTTGCCATTTCCCTGTTGAAGCTGTTGAGGACGTCGGGACGGTTCAACGTAAGGTGTGCAACACTATTGATTACCTTGTAACTGATAAAATCGAATGACATAATTAATTTTGTTTTCTTTTTGATAATACTATATTCGAGGATAATTTTTCATTGCTGGGACATATCAAGGCTAACAACTATCGCGTAGTGACCCCGCCACGCGAGTGGTCAATAATTTACTGAAAAGCACAAGAAAAAAAACCTGACACAGAGTCACACAGATTTATTAAGAAAGACGCAGATATAAGAAAAATTATATTGTTAATCAGTGTAAATCATATTTGATCTGTGTCCATCAGTGTCAGAAAAAAATCAGTGGCATTTAAAATGTTCAAAAGGCTGACAGCAGTTGTTACAATAATAGAGCGATTTGCAGGCTGTCGAGCCGAATTCACTTTTGAGTTCCGTTTCATTTGACTCACAAAACGGGCAATCTACTTCTTTATCAACATAATTCAGAGGGTCAAATTCATCATCGGATAATCTTCCCGGCGGGGCAATTCCATAAGATTTGAGCTTTTGCTTTGTTTTTTCGCTCATCCAATCGGTCGTCCACGCAGGAGACATAACCGTGTTTATAGTAATATCGTCGAAACCTTTTTTATGCAATTCGGCGATAATCTGATCTTCTATTAGTTTCATTGCCGGGCAGCCCGAATAAGTCGGCGTTATGTCTATTTTCAGTGTTTCGTTGTGTACAACAATATCCCGTACAATTCCCATTTCCACTATATCGAGTACCGGTATTTCGGGGTCTTTTACCTCTGTAAGGTACTCGAGAATTTTTTCTTTTGAAACCGTCATATTAGATTCAGGTCTTTTACCATTTTACGCCCGGATAAGAGCGGTGAACAATTTGCATTTCTGCGAGAAGATGTCCGAGATGTTCGGAATGTCTGCCATTTCTGCTGCCCTGAGCCATATACCGGTCGTTTCCCGGGATATCCAGCGTTGCATCCTTCATAACTTTAGCCACCATTTCTTCCCACGCTTTCTTTATCAGCGCAAGGTCCGGTGCGATTCCCGCAGCGACGAGAATATCGTCGACTTCATCGGTGAAAAAGAGTTCCTCTGAATAAGTCCAAAGATCCTCAAAGGCGTTTTGCACCCGGTCATGGCTTTCCCCGGTTCCATCACCGAGTCTTCGTACCCATTCGCTTGAGTGTCTCAGGTGATACCGGTCTTCTTTGACTGCCTTTTCGGCAATTCCGGCTATTTCGCCGTCCGCGCTTTTTTGAAGTTCATCAAGAAGAGGATAGCTGTATACATCGAAGAGGAACTGACGCGCAATCGTGTGGGCAAAATCTCCATTCGGGACTTCGACCATCTGTACATTCCTGAAGTCGACCGCCTCCCTGAGATAGGCGAGATCGTCCTCATTCCGTCCCTTGTTTTCCACTTTTCCCGCCAGACTGAGAAAATTTGAAGCCTGTCCGATACAATCGAGGGCAATATTCGCAAGGGCAATATCTTCTTCAAGAATCGGGGCGTGACCGCACCATTCCGACAAACGGTGACCGAGAACAAGCCTGTCGTCACCCAATCTCAGAAGATACTCAAATAATGCCTGACCGGTTTTGCTGTCACGGTTTGAGATCATTTGAATATCTTGACGCCTTTCGGCACTTTATAAAACTGCGGATGCCGATAGATTTTGTCGTCTGCAGGATCAAAAAAAGGCTGGCTGTCGGAAGAGGTGGAGGCTGTAATTGAATCTGAAGGAGCAACCCAGATACTTGTTACAGGACCGCGGCGCGCATACACATCGCGGGCGTTTTGCAGCGCCATCTCCGCGTCAGGTGCATGAACACTTCCGGCATGTTCATGGGGTAATCCTGTTTTTGACTGGGTAAATACCTCCCAGAGAAGCCATTGGCTGTCACGCCTGTCGCTACGGGGTTCAGCGGGTTTCTTATCTGCCATGTCAAACTTTAATTATTATTGCTGTGATTGGTTTTACGTTTTTTTGCATACTCTTCAGCCGCAATTCGTACCCATTCACCATCGAAATGCGCTTTTCTCCGTGCGGTCATTCGCTCCTTGTTACACGGTCCGTTACCCCGGATAACTTCGTAGAATTCGTCCCAATTTATCTTGCCGAACTCCCAATGACCCGTCTTTTTATTCAGTTTTAAATCAGGATCGGGTATCGTAAGGTCGATTCTTTGTGCCTGAGGTATCGTGAGATCGATAAATCTTTGGCGAAGGTCGTCGTTCGACTTACGTTTTATCTTCCACTTCATCAAAAGGGGTGTATTCGGCGAATCCTTGTCGCTTGGTCCAAACATCATTAACGAAGGCCACCAATAGCGGTCGACTGCATTTTGCACCATTTCTTTTTGAGCCTGAGTCCCCAGGGCAAGTGTAGCTGCAATTTCATAGCCCTGTTTTTTATGAAAATTCTCTTCCGCACAAATACGCAGCATTGCGCGTGAATAAGGACCATAAGATGATCTCGCAAGCATCGTCTGGTTTACGATAGCGGCTCCGTCAACAAACCAGCCGATCACGCCCATATCCGCCCAGGTCAGAGACGGATAATTAAATATGTTTGAATATTTCGCCTTGCCCTCAAGAAGCTGGTCTACCATCTCATCGCGTCCGATTCCGAGCGTCTCCGTAGCGCTGTAAAGGTAGAGACCGTGACCAGCTTCGTCCTGAACTTTGGCTATAAGCCCCATCTTTCTGCGAAGCGTGGGCGCCCGTGTAATCCAATTCCCCTCCGGCAGCATCCCGACTATTTCGGAATGGGCATGTTGGGACATCATGCGAATGAGTTGTTTTCTGTATCGCTCGGGCATCCAGTCTTTTGGCTCGATCTTCTCACCGCGCTTTATCTTTGCTTCAAACTCAATTAGTTTCGCGTCATCGTCCATTTAAAACATCCCTCACCGGTTTAAAGTTCTCAATTTCCCGACATACATGTACGTAAATATATAAAGTCGAACATCTTAAATCAAGAAATAACTGAAACAGAGCAATATTGATTTGCTATGTTGAATCGGGTATTTTGTTCAACTTGATTTTATGTTATGGTCACTTATCACCAATTTTCCTGCCCTGGTTACTTATCACCCAAAATATTTGCTTTTGAAGTACATTTCATGCCTAATACCGGTTTGGCATGCATGTTGTATTTACAAATTGTTGTAATAAGTTTTCACTGTTGGAATTTAAAAAGCAATCACGTATATTCGTTACGAATCCGTTAAATGAATACCATATCAAAAAAATTTTCTGCCCAGATTAATCACAAACAAACCAAAGAGGCGTTACCATGAAAAAAATTTATATCACTTTGTTCTTGATATTACTATTAGGGTCAGGAGTATTTGCACAAGAAAACGGACTGCAATCAATACAAATTTCTCCTGCCGATACAGCGCTTACCGTAGGGGACTCGATCCTTTACACCTCTGTCGTCAC
>JADFON010000443.1 GCA_022562855.1 Candidatus Zhuqueibacterota bacterium
AAGTATTCGGTGAATGGGGCGCAAAAATGCTCCTGGTCGGCGGCGCAATTTCAATTTTTGCCACTGTCAGTGGCGATATACTTGGCGCACCGAGAGTGGTTTTTGCATCAGCCCGCGACGGTAATCTTCCAAAGATTCTTGCGAAGGTGCATCCAAAATACAAAACACCATATATGTCGATTATTTTCTTCGCGGCAATGACTTGTGCCTTTGCATTGAGCGGCACGTTTAAACCGCTGGCGGTGGTGGCATCCGGTTCTATACTGGTCATATATGCAGGTGTTAGTCTTGCAGTGATCCGTTTGCGTTATCGCGACGGTGAACCGGCTACAGGGAATTTCAAGCTACCCTGGGGACCGGTCATTCCCATTTTGAGTTGCCTCTCTATTGCGTGGCTTCTCTGGCAACTAAGCGCTGATGAGGCGATCGGGCTTGCGGCATTGATCGGTGTCTCGGTTGTGTTTTACCTGATCCGCGTATCTTTTTTCGGCACTGTAAAGGGTTTAAAATAAAGGAGCCTTATCCTTTTTACAGGCTGAGGATGATAATCGAAAAAGCACTGATCATTCCTATGTGCCCGGTGAACCGGGGAAATGGTGTGACGAAAGATGTTGCTCTTTTTGAAATAACGACATACAATTATCTTACTGTCATTAATTCAACAAAATCCAAAATAGAAACGAAGACTTTTTGATAATAATTATGGTAATAGACCGGTTTTCCGCGTTTGTTATTTAATTACCGTAATCGTTCTTAATTTACGCCGCGAAAAGCAGCCTCTACGTGGCAGGAACATCAATCATAAGAAGTTATCCAATTTCGTTATATTATCCTGTTTGTCATGTTATCCGGAAAGTATACAACTCAATTCATTCATAATTTTCTTGCGAATCAATATAAGTAAATGTAGTTTGGTATAGTATATAGAAAACTATAGAATATCTTGTTAGGCACAGGTCGGCTGGAAGGCAGCTGTCGACCCATTGCGGACATTCTATTGATTATTGCGATAAACCATTTCATAATCGGACCAGAGATTTGCTGACGCCCACTGACAACCATAAATCATGACGCAAACTTGACATGAATCAGTTATTAGCAAACGTAATCGACCTGGAGCAATACCCCTTGATGAACGACGATTTTCGAATCGATTGTAAACGCACGCTGGACGAAAACGGAGCGCTGGTCATGCGCAATTTTGTGAAACCGGCGGCAATTGCGTCTATTAAAAGCGATGGTGAAGTAAACCGGCATCTCGCTTACTACACGGTCAATAGCCACAATATTTACCTCAAACCGTCTGACTCCCAGTATCCGGCTGACCATCCACGCAACCGGGAGGTTTCTTCATCAAAAGGCTGTATCACAACTGACCAGATCCCTGACGGTTCGGTGTTGCACACTCTCTATAACGCCACGGAATTTCGTGAATTTTTGTGCGCCGTACTCGATGAAGCAGAGCTGCACGAATATGGTGATGCGTTGTCTTCGATCAACCTCCACTATGCAAGTGAGGGACAGGAACTGGGCTGGCATTTCGACAATTCTTCCTTTGCTATCACTATGATGATTCAGAACCCTGAAAGCGGAGGTGTGTTTGAATACGTGAAAGACGTGCGCGATGCCGACAGCGGTGAAATGAACTACGAGCTTTCCGGGAAAATTCTCGATGGCGACGTACCAACGAAAATCCTGGCGATGGACGCCGGTACTCTCGTACTTTTTCGAGGGCGTAATTCAATGCACCGTGTTACGCCGGTTAAAGGTAACCGTACCCGGATGCTGGTGGTATTTGCATACAACACCGAGCCCGGAATATCGCTTTCGGAATCTGCACGTATGACGTTTTTCGGACGACTTGAATAAGCAGCCAAACGTTAGATTTCGCAGAATTAAAGGAAATGCATCAATAACCGGCCAACTGTTATTGATCAGTAAGGGCGATTCGAGAATCGCCCATATTGTCAGGACAATGAATAAGGGAGAAGATAACAGACATGCAAAACGCCTATAAAAAGCGCGGCGTTGATTATCAAACCTCAACTACAATGCTGGCGCTGCCGCGCGAATACTATCAGTCTGAAACAATCTATGAAGAAGAACTGGAAAAGATTTTTTATAAGCGCTGGCTGTTTGTCTGCAGGGAAGAAGAGATTCCTGAGCCTGGTGATTTTCTGACTGTTGAAATCGGTGATGAGAGTATTATTATTGTTCGCGATTCTCAAAACAAAATAAAAGCGCATTTTAATGTCTGCCGCCATCGCGGTACAAGAATTTGTACAAAAGAGAAAGGTCATTTTTCTTCAGGTGTCATTCAATGCCCCTACCATGCCTGGAAATACGATCTTAGCGGCAATCT
>JADFON010000444.1 GCA_022562855.1 Candidatus Zhuqueibacterota bacterium
GTGGATGGAAAATCGAGAACTGGGATTAGTAATTTTAGTAAACGAGGAGTTGTTTGTTGTAAGGTTTATATCGAAGGATTTCACACCAACATATCAATAACCTGCCCGAGGATTGCATTTTTGTCTGCTTGCAGTTTTTCCGTAATAGCAATCTTCGCCACTTTTTCTACCAGTTCGTTCTCTTTTTGCTGAGCCTGATTGAGAATTCCAAAAGTGGTATTACTGTTCTGCACAGTTGATTTCGGGTTGATAGAAGTTATTGCCATGATTTTATATCGGTTGCTATAAAAGAATCTTTACTGCTCGATTTCAGGTTTCCAGCCATTCAATCGGTCTTGTCTTCATCCACTGAATAATTATCGCCGTAATATTTACTCGTGATCTTTGTGTGAAAGTTGACAGCCTTTACCGGTTCGTATTTGGGATTGGGGATACCTTCCAAAACTTCAAGCATTTCATCTTCCCATACATATACGTTCAATGGAAAAGATATCCTCGGTACGTCGAATTTGCTTTTATCGCGGGGTTTAGCCACGCGGTGTGTTGTCGATGGTAAAATATTGTTCGTTATCCTCTGCATGTAATCACCGGTGTTGATAATAATACTTCCCGGCGGCGCTTCAATACGCACCCACTTATCATTCTTTCTGTTCATCGCCTGTAGTCCTTCGATATCGGGCGCCGGAAGAATGGTGAACAGGTCGACGTCTTCGTGACCGAGTATACGTCCCGCCCCTGACTTGTCCTCTTCCTCGCCGATAGGCGGATAATAATTCAACCGGAAACCAAAGTTGGTTCCCGTCAATTTCTTATCATACATGTGGGGGTCGCAGCCGAGATACCGGCAAATCGACTGCATAATGGGTTTGAAAAGTTTCTCGTGCTTGAGCACGTGCTCTCTGAAATACGGTTCAAAACCAGCCGCGGGGTAAAAATCAGCTTCGTTGTATTCCGTTTCTCTTCCGTCGTCGATATCAAAAGCCCGGCGGCAAAACACCCACCCCTCGACAAGATCGGGATGCATTTGAGAGGTTTCCTTGATCGGAAAATATCCCTGGTTGACCGAACCATGCCGCTGAGCGCGATATTTCATTCTCTGCTCAACAGTAGTGGTTTCAAAAAATTCGAGTACTTTCGACCTGGTTTGTTCATGGAGTTTCGGATCGATGCCATGCCCGGTAATAATAACAAACCCGATCTCTTCCATTGCCGTGCCGAGTTCACGGGCAAAGTTCTCTATACCTTTTTCGCCGCCTGAGAAGAACTGCTCCATATCGACCGTTTTTATTTCGAGATCTTCATCAAATTCCTCAGCCCCTTCTGCTTCTGCGAGCCGGTAGGACTGCTTTTTTTCTACTTGTTCGTACTTTATATAATCACGGTTTAATGCATTTACGTCTTGTTCTTGGTCGGAACTCATAAAAAACCTCCGGAAATTTTACAATAGTTTTAAGACACAGATTTACGCGGCGATCCCTCTTCGCGTATGACGTAGTCATTCCCGTCCAGTCTCAGGGATGGCTCACGCCACATTAAGAGAGTAACCGCTCTCGTGGCGGGACAGAAAAAAATGACATATGCTGATTTAAAACAATAATGAGAATTGGGGAAATATATTTTTGTAGAAAATCAGTTATATCAGTGTAAATCTGTGTCTGAATTATCTAAAAAGATGCTTCTCATAGAATACATCAGCCTGATAAAGCAGGAATAAAAGAGGTACAAACTTCGTCATTTATTTATTCAATTGCAAGAATATTCAGTGTTACTTCACGTAAACCGCAGGGTCTATCTTGTATTTCACGACTTCATAAAACCCTTCCGAGTTTTTTGCTATCCGGTAGGCATACCCATTTTTGATAAAAGTCGGTGCAATCGAAAAATATGCGGAAGAAACATGAGAATAAGATTCAGCGCTAAAAACATCGGTCAAAATATCTCCGTTATTGTTTCTATGATAAGTGGATACAAAAATAAATTCCGCATCTGTCGTTATACTTCGTATCGGGGGATAATACGGATATTCCCGCAAAATATCTCTAACTTTTGAATAAAGATTCTGGTTATCCCTGTCAATCATATAATTATCTATTAATGAATCCGGCAATAATACAGGAGAATAAGTATGCTGTAAACGTGTTTTCTCCAAATTGTCAATCGAAATGACGGTAAATTCGTACATTGATTCATTACTGTTTTCAACCCTGGCATTTCCCGGAAAAGCATACACAATTTTTCTACCGGGTAACACATGCCAGTAAAATCGGCCCCGGTATGGAATCGTTGCCGACCCATTTTCTTCTAAGATTTGATAGGTATCTTTAAATTCTTCTAATTCGGTATACGAATACTTTGTTTCA
>JADFON010000445.1 GCA_022562855.1 Candidatus Zhuqueibacterota bacterium
TTAAAGAAGCTTGAGTACAATGTTCGATAAATAACCCGAGATAACGTAATATTTCGTATACTTTTTGAAGATATTTCGATTCTCTGTCCGATTCAATAACAAATGGAGCAATTTCACTTTGCGCAGTCTCACTAATTGTATTTCGGAGTTCCTGTTCATTGTGCGTCAATAAAGTTTCCACGTGTCATACCTGTTAGATAATCATAATTAGAATTTCAATTGAGATTTTTTATTATCCATTCTTCAGAATTTTTTCCAAGGCGTTTCGTGCGGCTTCCTGTTCAGCAATTTTCTTGCTTTTGCCTTTACCCAATCCGAAAGTCTCCTCCTTCAACTGCACAGCCACTGTGTATGTTTTTTTGTGATCGGGTCCGGTTTCTTTTTTTGTTATAAATTTAGGCATAGGCAAACGCCGTTTCTGAATATATTCAAGCAACTCACCCTTATAGTTTTGCCCCTCCGATTCGAGAACACTTTCATAATTGCGCAATATAACTCGATTCACAAACTTCTTCGCAACTTCGTGTCCGCCATCCAGAAACAGGGCGCCTATTATCGACTCCACAGCGTTGGAGATTATTGAGTCCTTATTGCGTCCGCCTGAACGTTCTTCACCTTCACCGAGTATAACGAATCTCCCTAACTTCAGCTCTTTTCCCTTTTTTGCAAGAAACTCTCTGCTTACAAGAGACGACCGCATTTTCGTCAATTCTCCCTCAGGCGAATCAGGATAAACATCGTACAAAAAGGCGCCTACATAAAAATTAATCAATGCATCTCCGAGAAATTCCATCCTTTCATTTGACGATTCACGTAATGGAGGCGCACACGACGGATGCGATCTGTGTCTGAGAGCTTCATGAAAGATGTCCTTATTCACGATAGAATATCCTATTACTTTTTCAAGGGATTTCCAGTCTGTATGATCGTATTTTTCTGATTGATATTTTTTAGTAAATAAAGTTGGAAGCCATTTTTGAAATATGTATTTCATAAAAGAATTCAGTTGAATAATGGAGATAAATTCCTATTGATTACAAATTACGATATCCGTTGTAATTGAACGGAAATGAGGAAAATTGTAGTGCGTAAGTCCTTAAAATAAAAGGATATTATTACGAATGATTATTGTATTCCCTGGCGATTAAGGAGGCGTTGTGCCCCCCGAATCCGAAGGCATTGCATAATACGGAACGGACAGTACTTTTCCGTGCAACGTTCGGCACATAATCCAGGTCGCACTCAGGATCTTTATTGCTGTAGTTTATTGTAGGGGGAATAATTGAGTGATTCATCGCAAGGATACAAGCTATTAATTCAATACCACCGGACGCTCCTAACAGGTGTCCGGTAATAGACTTTGTCGAGCTGACAGGAACCTTGTAAGCATAATCTTCAAATACTGTTTTTATTGCCTGCGTTTCATTCTTGTCATTATAGAGAGTAGAAGTTCCATGCGCATTAATGTATTCAATTTCATCAGGATTCATTTTTGCATCCGCCAGTGCAGTCCGCATGGACCTTACGGCACCTTCGCCGCATGGCGCAGGCTCCGTGATATGGTACGCATCTCCGGAAAAACCCATTCCCGTTATTTCACCGTAAATTTTTGCTCCACGTTTTATAGCGCTTTCCTCTGACTCCAGTATGAGAATTCCCGCACCTTCACTAAGGACAAATCCGTCTCTTTCGGCATCGAAGGGTCTGCTCGCCTTTTTGGGATTGTCGTTTCGAGTAGACAATGCTTTCATATTAGCGAATCCCCCAATGCTCATTCTCGTCACTGCAGCTTCGGCTCCTCCGCTGATGATAATATCGGCGTCACCGCGCTGAATAGTTTTAAAAGCGTCCCCAATCGCATGCGATGCAGAAGCACATGCCGACGTTATGGCAAAATTAGGTCCTTTTATACCATGAAACATCGAAATATAACCCGGAGCAGTATCGGCAATCATCATGACAATAAAAAACGGGCTGATTCTTCCCGGACCTTTGAGAATCAGGTTTGTACATTGCCGTTCATGCGTTTCAATACCGCCGATTCCGGAACCGACAATTACGCCGATTCTGTCCCGGTCGAGTTTATCGAAATTGAGTTCAGCATCTTCTACCGCCATTTTCGATGCGGCGACAGCAAACTGTGTAAACCGGTCCATCCTCTTTGCAGACTTTCTATCCATAAAATCAGTTGGATCAAAGTCTTTAACTTCGCCGGCAATTGTAACGGTGAAACCGGTAGTGTCAAACCTGGTAATAGGAGCTAAACCGCTTTCACCGCCTATTATTGCTTCCCAGTACTCGGAGACTGTGTTGCCACAGGGCGTTATTGCCCCAAGCCCGGTAATCAAAACCTTGTT
>JADFON010000036.1 GCA_022562855.1 Candidatus Zhuqueibacterota bacterium
ATGCGCCAAAGGGTGTTACGATGCTTAATCCATTTAGAACCAGAGGGGACTACGATTATTAAACAACGCTGCAATGGACACATGACACGAAAGAAACGGACATTGCCGGATTTAAGGTGTTTATCCGTAAGACAGACTCCGGTTATTGGCAGGAAATCGTGGACGTCGGAATGGTCGAAAAACAGCAACTTGGCGGAGGAAGAGGACGTGGCGGAAGAGGCGGAAACCAAACCCCACGAGAAGGTTATATGGTGAAACTTCAGCACCGTTCGGTTGATGATTATATCTTCGGTGTAGCCGCATACGACACTGAAGGTTATATTGGAATAGTCGCAACATACGATCCTCCTCAAACCGGTGGCAGGGGCAGAGGCAGAGGCAGGGGTGGTCAATAATTGAAAACTAATGTAACTAACATGTTAAAACCAAAAGAGGTGATCTGTGTTTACAAATAAGAAATCATATATGAGCAAAATCATTTATGCTCTCACAGGTGTTCTTTTTATCTGGACGTCTGCGGCGTTCGGTCAAAGTCTCGAAAAGAGAATTGCAATTGTCGAGGAAATGGTGAGTAAGGTTTCGGTGGCAAACATTATTGAAATGCACGACAAAATAGTCTCATTTGAAACCCGCAATTTTTACTCCGATATGGAATCGGACACCCGCGGCAGGGGAGCCGCTCAGCGCTGGATGCTCGGCAAGTTTGAAGAATTCAGCAAAGCAGGGGGTGGAAGACTCCAGTTTTATTTTGACAACTATGATCAACCGCCGACAAACCGTTCTGCCGAGAAATACCGGGAATTGGGAGAAGAAACCCATCTGCTGGTAAATGTTGTAGCAATACTACCGGGGAGAACCGATAATGTAAGATATATAGTGAACGGTCACTACGATTCTCGCGGAAGTAATGGAACGGATGGCAAGGTCACAGCGCCCGGCGCGAATGACGACGCAAGCGGAACCATTGTAATGATGGAACTTGCCCGCGTTCTCAGCCAGTACGAATTCGATCATACTCTGATGTTTGTCGCCGATGACGGAGAAGAGCAGGGACTGCTTGGAGCGCATCACATGGCGCAGACGGCAATCGATGAAGGCTGGGAAATCGGCGGAGTATTTGCCGACGATATCGTTGGAGGCGTCCTGGGCGGCAACGGTAAATATGACGGCAGCGCAATCAGGGTGTTTTCACCCGGACCAATGGATTCTGAAAGCCGCCAATGGGCACGTTACGCTAAATTTGTCGGGGAAGCCTATTCACCGAATTTACTGATTAATTTGGTATTCCGTCTCGACCGGTTTGGACGTGGTGGAGACCACCGGGCGTTTATCGAACGCGGTTTTCCGGGTGCGCGTTTTACCGAACTAAATGAGAATTTTGCTCATCAGCACGGCGACAATAACGACCTGATTGAATTCACAAACCGTGAATACATGGCAAAAGTTGCGCGTCTGCAGGTGGCGATACTCGCGTATGCCGGTAATTCACCAAGAAAAGTCACGAATGTGAACGTGAGCAGGGACAGAAACGATTATGGAACCTTCATTCGCTGGAACCACGAAACCGAAGAAACGGATATTGCAGGATACAAGATTTATATCCGCAAAACCGATTCGGGATACTGGCAGGAAGTCGTTGACGTAGGAGCGATGGAGGAAATTACAATAACATCTCGTAACAGACGCACCGGCAGAGAGACTACATGGACAGGATACCGAACTAAGTTATTCAACAGGTCTATCGACGACTACGTATTTGGCATTGTTGCCTATGATAGAGACGGCTATGTCGGCATAGCGGTGGCTGCGGTGCGATAATAGAGTTTAGATAGAATATAAATTTATAAACTGCGCGCAACATATGGATTTGTTGCACGCAGTTTTTTTATGGTCAAAAATTGAATGACTGAATTTTTACTGTGGTTAGGTTGTAAAGAAAAAATTTATAAAATATAACTAATAATTTTCCCTGCACAATCTTAAAGCCTTATTGGCAGCTTGTCGATACATAGGAGAGAACTTTTTTTTATGATAATTGTTGCGGGCGAAAATGATACAAACGTTACTCTGTGGTAAATCACATATCAGGGCGATTGGCGTCCTATTGTTTTTACTGCTTATCCCTGTGGTTAGTTTTGCACAGGTAGATATCTGGACGTTCATTGGAGACGGTTCAAATATTGCTCCTACCGACACCATCTTGTCTATCGCAGTCGATCCCCTTGCGCCCGACACCATATTTGCAGGCGGTACCGCTTCAAGGATATTCAGGACTATAAACGGTGGAATAAGCTGGAGTGTCTCAACACTACCTGTTTCAAAAGACTTCGATATAGTCGATTTAAAAGTGCACGGATCAAACAGAAATGTGATATATGCGGCAACAGACAGCGGAGGAGTGTATATAAGTACGGATTTTGGTAGTAACTGGATTGGAAGAAACATAGGTATGACCGATACCGTTCTGACCAAATTGATATTCAATGAATTAAATCCCGATACGATATTCGTGGTGAGCGATTCGGGTGTGTTCAGGAGTCTCGACCAGGGGGCAAGCTGGGCGGCAAGAAACGATGGACTCGCCGCCGATTCAGCCAACGTGACCACGGTCGGAATTTCTCCCATCGATCCGTCGACAATGTACGTAGGGACATCAAACGGAAGAGTTTACCAGTCGACTAACTTTGGTATTTCATGGTTATTGCGCGGCACGATTACGGGGACGCCGAATATTACTGAACTTGTTGTCGACAACAACGATCCGGATTTAATATATATGGGTACGGCAAGTAACGGTGTCTGGAAAAGCACAAATGCGGGACTGACCTTCAACCAGATTCCGGTAAACCTCTTTTCTGACAATTTGAATGTTCTGTCAATGGCGCTGGACACCTCTTCAACAAAAAAATTATACGTTGGAACAACCGGTAACGGACAGGGTAACGGTGTTTTTCAGCTAAACGTATCCGGTACGGTTTTTAACGCTATCAATACCGGTCTGACCACCGGTAAGATAACATCTCTGGATGTTCACCCAAATTCGCCTTTTATTATTTTCGGCGGGACGATCGGTCAGGGGATTTTCCGGTATATCGGAAACAGGGACCCTGTATTGACTGTTCCGGTTGCACCGAATCTTCAAACAAGTGTTGGCTTGACGGTTACATTTACCGTTACGGCTGTTGACCCCGATACCGGTGAAACAGACGATCTTGTTTACAATGGATCCGGTTTTCCTGCGGGGTCTTCGTACGACTCACTCGCTACGCGCGTGTTTACATGGACTCCAACGATATCGGATTTGGGAAATAATGTAATAACTTTTACCGTTCGTGATTTAAGAGGCGCTACGGATTCAGTTGTGCTGACGATTAACGTTAACAGACCACCGACAATTACTATTTCAGATACGGTTATAAACGGAGTGGAAGATTCTCTGCTTACCTTTACCGTTACAGGAGCCGATGCGGATTCAGACCCGCTTTTGTACACCGTTTCCAACCTTCCAACAGGGGCGGTCTTTGACACAAGTGGAGCAAAAACGTTTACCTGGACGCCCGGTTTTGACCAGGCAGGGACTTTTACGGTTATTTTCACCGTTGACGACAGCCGAACAGGAACGGCGAGTCAAAACGTTACCTTCAATATATCTAATACGAACAGGACGCCGACATTCAGTCCGGCTCTTTCTGACAAAGAGGTCAATGAAGGAAGTACTCTTGCGTTTATAGTCGGGGCAACCGACCCGGATGGCGATGCAGTTACTTTTGGCACGTCCGGTTCCATACCTGCCGGCGCGGGTTTCGATTCCCTGGACACAAAACGATTTTCGTGGATTCCTACATTTGAGGATTCCGGCAGCTATGCTGTTGTATTTACCTTAGATGACGGACAAGGAGGTTCCGTGGCTGATTCGATGACAATCAGAGTTATTGATGTCAACAGGGCGCCCGTTATCACGGCTTTGGCAGACACAATGTTTGTTAACGAGGGTGACAGCTTGAGTTTTGCTATTGTCGCTTCCGACGCCGATAGCGATGTTGTTTCTTTCGATGTCGCAAATCTGCCGTCCGGAGCAATATTTGACAGGGTAACCGGTCAATTTTTTTGGATTCCTAATTTCAGCCAGGAAGGTTCTTACCTGATCGTTTTTAATGCGCTCGACGGCAGGGGAGGGACTGTCTTCGTCAGTACAACTATTATTGTAAATCAGCCTCCTGTGTGGGCTCCGGTTTCAGGGCAATTTACACAGGAAGGTGTTCAATTATTATTTAAGATATTTGCCAGTGATGCAGATGGCGATTCGTTATCATACTCGATCACTAATCTTCCCACAGGGGCGGTTGTTACATTTCCCGCAGACAGTGTGCAATTTAGCTGGACCCCACAGACTAATCAGGAAGGAATGTATGCAGTAACTTTTGAAGTAAATGACGATAAAGGCGGCAACGACAAAGTAATTGTTCCGATTCAAGTGAGTTCGTCGACCGGTCAACTGCCGCCAACAATTATTCAGACCCCTGATAAGACAGTCAATGAAAACGCCAATGTTATATTCCAGGTTGTAGCAACCGACGACGGTCCCCAGGATTCACTAACATTCGGGACTGTAGGGGGATTACCAACCGGTTCTGCTTTCGATTCAACGGAAACCCACATACTACAGTGGACACCGACCTTTTCTCAAAGCGGCGTTTATACCCTTATTTTTAAGGTCACAGATAAATTCGCCAATACTACTCTGGATACCGTCATTATTACGGTAAACAATGTAAACCGTGCTCCTGTAACCGTGTTACCAACCGACACGACTTTCTCAGAGGGAATCTTGATAACTCTTCCGCTTAATATTACCGATCCTGACGGTGACAACGTTTCCATTGTCTATTTCGAAGTACCGGTTGGCGGTATAATAGATTCATCAGGGGTGCATACACTTTTATGGACTCCTACATTTTTACAGGAAGGTTCGTTTAACCTGCGATTCCAGGCAAAAGATGATTTTAAAGATGTGTTAAATCACACATTAAATATAAACATATCAAATAACAACCGTGCTCCGGATTCTTTTTCAATTGTCTTTCCTTCGCAGGGAGAAGAGGTGAAAACCTCCGGTTATCTGATTTGGGAACAAGCATCAGACCCGGATATAGATGATAGTCTGAGCTATAGTCTCGATATTGATGATGATCAGGCGTTCGGATCGATCAATATACATGTAGACACAGTAAACAATTTCGTAATTTCTCAGCCAAGCGTAACGGCAAATATTTTAAAAGAATATCAACTTCTCCTGAGCAAGGGTTCGACTACCGGCGAGGCATTTATAATGCTTGTGGAGGATATTCCTGACATAAATACCCTTACGGATGATGCGGTTTATTATTGGCGGGTGCGTGCATTCGATAATCATGGAGGTCAATCCGCGTTCTCTTCCGGTACAAATTCATTTCACCTGAATCTTATGAACGATCCACCTTTGGCTCCTGTCAGCGGATTCAGCCCAAGTTCAGAAAAATCAACTACTGTTCCACAACCGGTTTTTAAATGGGATCCGGCTGAAGATCCTGATTACAGTGATGATCCGTCAAAACTTTCATATTCGTTCGAACTTTCAAACGACAATTTTGCAGCCGGTTTCCAATACAGGGTTGTTACAAATCCTGGTGTGGATTCTGTGCTAAGCCCAGTGGTATTCGGTGACAATGAAACCTGGTATTACAGAGTAAAAACGTTCGATGATGATGGAGACTCCTCGGCATATTCCAGTGTAAATCAGTTTTTCTCAAACACGATCCCTGAGCCTCCGACTGCGTTCGGTTTGTTGTCGCCGAACGATAATTTCGGGTATGCTGCTCGACCAGATTCAATATTTTTCGATTGGGAGGATTCATCAGATCCCGATCCCGGTACAATAATTACCTATCGATTAGAGTTGAGTATCTCCCCCGATTTTTCCACCGAGAATGTTATATTATATATTGATGGGATACCGGAGTCACAATCGTATATAACAATTTCTACTAATGTGCTTGAAAAAGATACGTATTACTGGAGAGTCCTCGCGGTAGACGACAATAATCTGGTCACTCCCAGTAATGAAGTGAGATTATTCGGTTTGATTACAAGCGTAGACCACGATTTAAATAACACAGGTATCCCGAGAGATTTTACGGTAAATCAAAACTATCCTAATCCATTCAATAATCAGACTGTAGTACGTTACAGCTTACCTTATATATCCGGTGTGACTTTTAAGATATACTCGATAACCGGGCAAATAGTATATTCAGAAAATCAACCCGCAATGAACCCAGGATTTTATATGTTCAGGTGGAATGGTGTTTCGCAATCCGGAGCCCCGGTTTCTTCGGGCACGTATCTCCTTGTTATTCTTACTGAAAGGGATATAAAATCTCAGAAAATTCTCCTGATCAAATAGTTTTTTACTCCTAAAATATATTAAACCGGTGTCAGAGAATTCCGCAGTTTAAAACTATTCTCAATATTTGCCTTGCAAAGCCACACGATCAGTTTTCTTTTAGCAATTTTTATAACATTTGGTACAAGATAAAGATGTTGATTTTTGAAGCTGAAAATAAGCTAAAACCTCTTGACATTTTACTATATTTCGCTTAATTTTCAAGGTTAACGGTTAAACAGACTTAAATTGTTGTTTTCAATGAGGTTTTCTTCCATATAATAAGATTATGATTGAAGAGAGAATGCAAAATAATACGCAGCAAAAAGAAATACCCAAACATGTTGCAATTATAATGGATGGTAACGGACGTTGGGCTCAACAAAGGAACCTTCCCAGAGTATCCGGTCACTACGAGGGGATAAAATCGGTTCGGGAAATTGTAAAAGCCAGCACTGAATTAGGAATTGAGATTCTAACGCTGTATACCTTTTCATCGGAAAATTGGAGAAGACCCCGACAGGAAGTATCTGCTTTGATGAAGTTGTTGGTGAAAACTCTGCGAAACGAGGTTGAGGAATTGCTGTCACAGAATGTACAGATTCGCTCTATCGGAAAACTCGACGATTTACCTGAACTACCTCGCGCAGAGATACTCGAGGCAATTCAAAAAACTGAATTAAATTCCGGTTTGATTCTAAATCTGGCTTTGAGTTATTCAAGCCGAAATGAGATACTGCGGGCTGTTCAAAGCATTGTAAAAAATGCCTTGGACAACAATTGTTCGCCATCGTCGATTACAGAAGAACAATTCTCAAGTTTTCTTTATACCGATGGCTTACGGGACCCTGATTTGTTAATAAGAACAAGCGGAGAATCGCGGATTAGTAATTTTCTTTTATGGCAGTTGGCATACACCGAAATATTTTTCACAAAAACTTTGTGGCCTGATTTTAGAAAAGAAGAATTTCTTGATGCTATCGAGAATTTTCAGCATAGAGAACGCCGTTTTGGTTTAGTAAGCGAACAATTGTAGCGTTGTTGATTAAATTATGAAACACTAACCAAAAACAGCTAAATTACTGAAAAATTTGACTTTGGAACCTCATATGGCTAAGTTTGGTTAAATATGATAGGCAAGATAGAAAGAAGTGCATTTGTAGATTTCTAAAAATCTAAATAAATCATCAGGGTTAATTACGATTCGCATTTTAAGAATATTAGTATGAAACTACGAAAATGGGCTCTCCTTTTAGGAGGATTGTTTCTATTAGGGAGTATAGGTGTATATATCAGCTGGGATTTAGTCAAAGCTGACGACCGCATCAAATTGATGATTCAGCGGGAGGCGGGTCAACAACTGGGAGAAATTATAAATGTTGACCGGGCGCGGATTGGATTTGGACATGTAGCTTTGGACAATCTGGAGTTTTCATTTAATAACGGAATCGATGAAATTAAAATAAAAGAATTACAAATCGGATGGAACACATTAGAGTTTATAAAGTCATGGTTTGAACCGCAAAAAGGCGTAACAGAGGTAAAATTAATTGAACCGGTATTAATAATTGGTTCGGAATCCGGGTTGCATGAGACACAGGATGAACACTTTTCAGATAGACGGGATCAAATTATTGAACAAATCGAAGAAACGACAGCACGATTGATGAGTCAATTCAAAAATGTTGTGCGTGTTGAAATATCCGACGGCACAATCTATTACAGAAATCTTGCCGGTGAAATTTACCCGGTTGCAAGAGATTTTCAAGGAGAATTGATCAAAAACTCCTTAATAACTGCAACACTCGATATAAGTGCAAAGTTGCTGAGTACTGACCATGATAATCTGAAAATATCTGCCAATCTTAATCTGGAAAACTATAATATTATTGCCGATGTGCTTATCGATGATTATGACCTTGGGGCGGGTCTTCCCGAATTTATTGAAAATACTTTAGTAGTTACCAAAGGCACATTGAATGGCAGAATCCAAGTTGTCAAATCATCCCTATCGCAGGGTGAAAACAATTATTCGTATGAAGGAACAATCCGGGTAAACGACGCTTCTTATTTAATCACCGATAGACCCAATATAGTGTTCAAAAACGTTAATTTAGCCGCTACACTCGAACAGGACTTACTAACTATCGATTCATTTACACAAGAATTTCATGATGGAATAATGGAAATTACCGGCACGATAAAGAATCTTTTTGTACCTGAACTAAATTTGTCCTCGAATTTTTCAAATGTTGATTTATCATCATTAGGAATAGATTCGTCATTCATTGGTCTTGCCGGAACAGTAGATGGCAGCATGAATGTTACTGGTTCCGGTACTGTTTTGGCTATTTCCGGCAATCTGCAATCCAGGAGTTTAGAATTAAACGATTATCATTTGACACAGATGAAATCAGATTTCAGCTTCAATTTTCCTGACCTGGTTGTTGAGAATTTCGATGCACGTTACAGAGATACCGCAATATCCTTAAGATTTCTTGTCAATTTTATAGACTTTGACTCATCAAGAATATCCGGAACTGTGGAGGGAGATTTGCTTTCGCTGTTCGATAATATACCTCTGTTGGAAAACAACGGGTATTATGGCAGGGCGGAGTTTGAATTCATCCAATTAAAAGAACAACTGGAGGGTCATGGCACCGTTTTGCTTTCGAGTACAAATGACAAAGGAACAATTGCGTTAGAAGGGAATTTTCAAATTGGCGATGAAATATACGTTGAAGGGGAATCTCTTGAAAAAGATTTTGACTTTAAGGGCACCATATCTCATGATCTATCCTCATTTAGATTTGAATTTATGGACGCGTTATCAATAATTAGTCATGAGTTTGATTTACCGGATGATCTTATCGCCAAAATGCCTGACATTCTAAACCTGACCTTATCAGGCGACGGGGTTAAGACCGAATTGTACGCTGATGCGTTAACAGATCAATCCGAATTATTGTTCACTTTGAATGGTGAATATGAGAAAAACAGCAATGGCGCCGGTGTTCTAAAAAGTACTTTTAAAGTACTGCTGCCGGGTGAAAAGTCTTTTACTATATCGACAAAAATTTCAAAAAACAACCAGGTTTACCTGATAGAAGAAATAAGCAGTCCGGGATTGTTCAATGGGTCAATGCAAATTGTCGAAAACGGCGATCTAAAACTTAACGGGGAATTAAATGTAGAAACTACGGTTGGAACAATTGCAGATCTTACCGGTTATGAATTTCTGGACAACGGTAATCTAAACGGCACAATTACGATAGGAGGAACTTTTGACAGCCCGGAAATAAATAGTACCCTAATCCTTGAAAATGGTATCAAAAACACTTTAACAGGGCTATCGGGAGCGCTGTCATTCTCATCGCAAAATTGGACAGATTTCGTGTTAAACGAATTATTCCTCAAAAATAATGATAGTGATTTTCTTGAAGCGTCGGGGATAGTCAATCTCACGGAGGGAACTGCTGAAATCGACATTATGGGTTCAGATATAGCATCTGATATTTATGGACAATTTTTGTTTTCAAATGGGGAGCTTCTTAACGGTCCCGTTTCGTATAAAATTCATTATTCAAGGAACGATAATCAAAGTGAATTTTCCGGTTCAATAATAATTCCGGCAGGAAGAATCGGGAAATATGGTTTCACTGATTTTGAATTGGTTGTTCATCCTCCGGGTGGAAACAGAATGATGCCGGGCGAAAGCGATAATTCAGATAACAGGATATTGCCGGGTGGCTTTTGGGTTCAAAGCCTGAATATGAAAACAATTGGCGGTATTTCTGTAAATGGTGATGGATATATATCGTTTAATGGTGATCAATCCAACTTCGATTTGTCGATAGATGGCAATTTACTGTCGATATTTCCTGCGTCAATCGATTTCTTTCAATTTTCGGACGGGAAAGGAATTGTAAAAATAAACGTAGGCGGCAATATTACTGACCCGGTAATCAATTCGGGATATATTACCATTACCGACGGCGTTTTGCATCTCGAAAGTGTAATTGACAAAATAGAAAACGTAAATGTTAAGGCTGTACTTGATCCTGACAGCAGGTTTATTGATATCGAGGAATTTACAGGCACTTTGGATGGAAAAACAGCCTGGATTGAAAACGAACAGGAAGTACAAGTCGAATATTACGATGAAACAGTTTCTTTATTCCCATTCGAACTTATGGACGATGGGTTGAATATTGGCATTTTGTCCCTTCATACTTCCGATAAAGGTGTTGATTTACATATCCCCGACATAATGGATGAACAAGAAGAGGGCAACCTCCAACTAAAGGGGTTAGATGGGGAAGAAAAGTTTTATTTCGCAGGAGGAAACGATAGATCGGAAAATCCTTATGTCAGAGGAACAATTATACTTAGGGACAGTAGAATTACATATCCCCCGCTTGAAATCGATGAAAATCCGGGGTTTGTTAAGAGATTCCTCAATATAGTAAACTGGGATATGCAAGTGGTCCCGGAAAGTAACAATTTTTATGTCCGAAGCGAACCTTCGTCTGTTTTACAAATAATGGATGATATTTTTGGCGATATTCAAATTGAGCTAAAGATAGAAGATGAG
>JADFON010000446.1 GCA_022562855.1 Candidatus Zhuqueibacterota bacterium
GCCCGAAAAACTGGTAATTTTCATCCTCTTCTACGCCAACTTCACCGAGTGTACGGACAAGATTCAACGTGATCTTTTGCTCATCTCCCCAAGCCGGCGCAAGATTATGTACAACCCTCGTACCATCGACCATCTCGACCGTGTAGGTTTGTTCCTTTGGCGCGCAGTTTATTAACAACAAACATAATGCGCTAACTATAATAAAGTGTGAAGTTTTCATAATATTTCTAATATTGAATCGAAATGTTTGTAAACTATAAGATAAAGAGAATAACACAGGTGATAGGTATTTATATAATATTCAAAGAAAAGTTCCGTTTTCCAAATAAAAAATATTTTTCCCATCCCTCCAAAAAACGTTTGCAAATATCGCATGTAAACATTACTATTTAATGTCCACAATTATATCCAACTTAACGAATTCTACCATACGGTCATTGTCACGTGAGGGATGGCTCACGTAACGAGGAGCGAAGCGACGTGGCAATCTCAGCCTTGATTAGGTAAAAGAATAATTAAAAATGATAAACGAAACAATACTCGATTACAAAATACTCGCCGCGAAAAGCGGTCACTTATTTAGGTCTCTGAAGATTGTAGTTCTAAGGAGGTATCAAAGATGAATGGCGAAACGATCCTCCATTACAAGATCGTGAAAAAACTCGGCGAAGATCCCCCAACATCAGTTATTTTAAGCAGTAGGGGCGTTTCGTGAAACGCCCAAAAATGGGAATTCAAATATGATAGGTGAGACAATTCTCCACTATAAGATCATAGAAAAAATCGGTGAGGGAGGCATGGGTGTTGTATATAAAGCCCGTGACACAAAGCTCGACCGGGTCGTCGCGCTCAAATTTCTGCCGGAAGACCTTCTTCGCGATAAAACCGCAAAAGAACGTTTTACACAGGAAGCAAAGTCCGCCTCAAAGCTCGACCACCCGAATATCTGCACCATACATGCCGTTGAGGAGGTTGACGACCGGTTATTCATCGCAATGGCATATTACGAAGGTGAGACCCTGCAGGAGGTGATCGACAAAGGTCCGATGAAGATCGACGAAGTGTTGACCATCACAAACAAGGTGGCTGACGGACTTCACGAAGCCCATTCAAAAGGCATCGTTCACCGCGATATAAAACCGTCCAACATCATGCTGACCGACCGGGGGCAGGTCAAGATCATGGATTTTGGGCTGGCAAAAAGTATCGCCGGGTCATTGGTCACAAAAGCCGGTACGACACTCGGCACCATAGGCTTTATGTCGCCGGAACAGTCCCGTGGAGAAGAGGTCGACTCACGAACGGATATCTGGTCTCTCGGCGTTTTGCTCTATTACATGCTGGCAGGGCAGTCGCCGTTCAAAGGTGAATATGAACAGGCGATTATTTATTCTATCCTCAATACCGAACCCGAACCGGTAACAGGGATAAGAACGGGCGTCCCGGTCGAACTTGAAAACTATATCGGAAAATGTCTCGAAAAAGACCGGGAAGACCGGTATCCCGCGGTCGACGGTCTCATCGTCGACCTCCGCAGGCTCAAAAAAGATACCTCGAAAATGTCTGCCGCCGTATCGCAAATTACACCTCCTGAAATCGCGGCTGTTGTGCCAGAAACAATTCAAAAACCTGCGGACAGGGGTTCCACAACCATCGTCATCCCAGGAAAAAAAGTTTTACTTAAATATGCGCTTGCTGCGGTTGCTGTTATCGCCCTGGCGTTCTTCGGCAGGGTCTAAAAGCAGTGGAATTACTCCCGGTCGAAAAAGAAGCATGGAGAGGCAGCGTCCAGGTTGAAGACCTGGCAAGGATACTTACAATGGTTGGGGAACACGAAGAAGCGGTCGACCGGATAGAATATTTACTTAGCATACCGGGAATGCTTTCAATCAATCTCCTGCGTCTCGACCCGGTCTGGGACCCGCTGAGAGACAACCCCCGCTTCCAAAGACTGCTCGAAGACGGCAGGGAGTAGACGCAATTTCAGTTCTGCAACTCTCAAGAATTAAGGAATCCAATAACAACGTGAAACTTGACAGGGGAACAAATAAGTTTAGAGTATCGTATTACATTTTAATTTCCTAATCCTACATATTTAGAAATCAGAATTGGAAGGATATACTTTTCTTATAACGGAAGGATGATATGATGAGACCTGCTGCATATTTTTGCTATTAATTATTGTATTTGGATCGGTGACTGCGAATGAGCCGGTTTTTGCACAAAGCGCCAATGGTACTTTTGAAGCTATTGCTACCTTGATACATCACAGCCCGGTCATCCACGGCGTTCTTGATGAACCGTTCTGGCAAACCCTTCCTGTACTCGACGGCTTTAACCAAACGCAGCC
>JADFON010000447.1 GCA_022562855.1 Candidatus Zhuqueibacterota bacterium
AAAATCATTGAGACGTCAGGTCTGGAAGAAATTATGTCGAAGGTCATTTCATCTTCTGCTGTACCTCTTGATCCGCAATTGCAAATTATGATTGGCGAAGAAAACTTACGTCAGGGAATAGAACAAATGTTCAACATTTACCCGGACAAACCGGTAAGCCCGGGAGATACATGGTCAAAAAACCAAACCATATCTGCGGGAATTAGCTTTGATGTTTCTTCAACCTACACGTTGAACAGCAGGACGAACGGAATAAGTTCGTTAGGTGTGACAGGCACGCTAAAAACTCTGCCCGGATCAACAATGCCGGGTATGGAAATGCTCAACATGACATTGACTATGACCGGCGCCAGCGAGGGTACAATTTATGTATCTGAAGATACCGGATGGATTAAAGACGGAACAATTATTCAAAATATTTCCGGTTCAATGAAGATGTTAAATCCCGAATTTCCATTACAGACAATTAGTTTACCTTTGAAAATGGTTTTGAAAACAAGTTATAATTCAGTGAAAAAATAATATTACAAATTCTGTTGGCTCCGATTTTTATTAAGTTGCACCATGGAAATAGGATTTTCTCTGCCAATGAGAAAGAAAGTAAGAATCCTTTTGTATACCGCTGTTGCAGGCGGGTCGATATTTTGTCTTTATTTAGTTTATTACAGCCTCAAAGACCATACGAATAACCTTCTATCCCGTGTATCTCCCATACTATCTACCGATGTAGCTCTTATTTCTACTGATTCATCGAGCGTCGTTTACAGCATCCGGATCGACACCGAAACTCTGCCGGGATTGCAGTGTTTTCTCCGTGTCCCGGTACAAAGCGGCAGGGGACCGTTTCCCGCTATTATTCTCCTTGGTGGGGTCAATACCGGCAGGGATGCTATCCAATTTGTCGGTGGGTCGTCATATACAGATGACTTTATTTTTATGACTATGGACTATCCCTATGCCGGGAAAAAGAAAAATCTCACAGCGTTTGAGTTCATTACCGCAATCCCTTCGATTCGTGAAGCTATATTAAATTCTGTCCCCGCAGTAATCACTATGATTGACTATCTCGAAACCAGGGAAGAAGTCGACAAGGACCGAATTTTTACAGCGGGCGCCAGCTTCGGTATTTTTTTTACGATTGTATCGGCGGCGATTGACACACGGGTGAGAGCAACGGTATCGTTTTTCGGTGCGGGAGATATAAGCGGGATGATTGCAAACAATTTAGATTTCGGACCTCCGTTTATCCGAAAGCTGCTTGGGTTTCTCGGTTATTTGCTGCTTCTGCCCACTGAACCGCTCAATTATATTGACCGGATATCTCCCCGTCATTTTCTAATGGTAAACGGAAGGGATGATGAACGGGTACCTCGGGAACTGGTTGAAAAACTTTATAATAAAGCGGGTGAACCAAAAGAATCGATCTGGCTGGACGCCGATCATTTCAGTACAGAAAAGGAGCGGTTAATCGCACAGATAACCGGGATTGCGGTGGATTGGCTTGCAAACAATGGACTGGTGGAGATAAAATGAGACTAACACCCGTTATCGGATAATATTCAATTGAAAAAAGATTTCACATCGTAGGGGCACGCCTGTCCCGTTTTTTGGGGGCGTGCATGCACCTTCTTTTTGGTGCCTGCACCTTTTTTTTGGCGCCGTGCCCGGTAATGTCATACAATTTATTTGTATTGGTCTCTAATCCGGGATTTGAGATTCAATTACCCGATCCTGCCTGCATCTCTGCAGCAACCCGTTCGGCTTCTCTCCAAATGCGCAGTGTGTTGCCGCCCCAGATTTTCCTTATATCTTCCTCAGAATACCCTCTTTTCACCAGTTCACGGGTAACATTAAACGTCTCACTCGCGTCGTTCCAACCTTCGATACCGCCGCCGCCGTCAAAGTCCGAACTGATAGCCACGTGGTCGATCCCGATCAGGTTTATTGCGTGTTCAATGTGGTTTACGTAATCTTGTACCGTGGCTGGCGGCATCGCAGGAAAATTGTTATCAATTTCATCACCTTTCGCCTCGTACTCATTCCGATTTTCTTCCGATAATGCGGCGATTGCTCTTCGACTACCAATTTCCGGAATATTGTATTCGTCCCGGAGAGCTTCGAGAGCTGCCGCCCGTTCAGGAGAATTTGGATTTTTTACAAAACTATTGAGAGCAACGCATTGAATAACACCGCCATTAGCCTTCAGGGCTTGAAGCTGTTCATCGTCAATATTACGGGCATGGTCTCTCACTGCCTTTATCCCTGAATGTGATAGAATAACGGGGGCTTTTGACAATTCTGCTGCCTGGATCATTGATTTTTTTGAAATGTGCGAAACGTCTACCA
>JADFON010000448.1 GCA_022562855.1 Candidatus Zhuqueibacterota bacterium
GTCGTATCCGTGACTTGCACCGTGGCTGCGGTGGCGTCGGTTGCATCGCATAAAATTATCAGTCCAACACCATTGTGCAGAATAAAGCATGTTATTTGCGTATGGTCCATTCCCTGAAATTTCGTTTTGTATATTGTTACAATACGGGGAGTGACCAAAAAAATAGAATACAAATATATTGTTTTAGAATCAAGGATTAAAACGACAGAGATAGGACTAAATTGATAAGTTTTTGCTTGCAGTTAATTAAACATAAGCAAATTCTGGAAAACTTTATTATATTCCAACCGTCTTACGTTTCTTAAACGCACAATTATTAAATAGGAATACTGATGTTTAGAAACTATATAAAAATAGCGATGAGGAGTATGATGAAGAATAAGGTCTACGCGTTTATTAATATTTTCGGGTTTGCCATCGGTATCGCTTCTTTTATTCTGATCGGGCTGCATGTCGCTGACGAGCTAAGCTACGACAAATTCTATAACAAAATTGACCGCATTTATAGGGTGGTGCTCGCACGCCAATATCCGGACAGGGTTAAAAACTGGACACAGGTCTCTCCAAAAGTCGGTGACGCGATGAGAAAGGATTATCCCGAATTGGAAATAGTTACCGGGATCTACTTCTATCCATTTGAAGTTACCGTAAGATATGAAGATAAGAGGTATTTAGAACCGGAAATCGCATTTGCCGATTCAAATTTCTTCGATGTATTTGAGCAGAATGTAATTATGGGAACACTTACGGGGGCTCTTGCAAACCCAAATACAGTGATACTTACGGAAGAAACAGCATCAAAGATCTTCCCGGACGTTGACCCGATCGGTAAAATAATTGAGATCCCGATCGGTACACCAAATGTAGATTATATGGTGACGGGTGTAATAAAAAATATTCCGAGAAATTCTCATATGGATTTTGATATGCTGCTTTCCCGTCCCAGTATCATATTTCCGCCAACAATGAGCTGGTTTACATCATGGGATTATTATACATATGTAGTTTTGAATGAAAATGTAAATGCAGAGGAATTTAACGCAAAACTTGAAGGGCTTGTAACGAATTATTTTAGACCTGAGGTCGAACGGGTATTCCGTGTCCCGTATGAAGACTATCTCGCAACCGGCAACGGGTACACGTTTTTTCTGCAAAAGGCAAAAGATATTCATCTGTATTCCAATTACGACACGGAGATCAAGGCAAACAGCAACATCATTTACGTATTCGTTTTTTCCTCTGTTGCGCTTCTGGTCCTGCTGATGGGATGCATAAATTTCACGAACCTGACCACCGCCCGTTCTGCCGGCAGAATGCGGGAGATAGGTGTCCGCAAAACGGTTGGCTCAACCCGGAATCAATTGGTAAAACAATTCCTGGTCGAATCAATTTTCCAGAGTATGATAGCGATGTTTTTTGCAATAATGATCGTAAAATATGCTCTGCCGTCTTTCGAAAATTTCACCGGTAAATCACTTGCGTTGGACTTGTTCGGCAATTTTTACATTCTGCCTGGGTTGATCCTTTTCGCAGTTGTGATCGGAATAATTTCCGGCAGCTATCCGGCATTTTTCCTTTCGTCATTCCAACCGTCACTTATTTTGAAAGGTACGGGAAATTTCAGCCTGAAAAGTAGTTTTCTGCGTAATATACTGGTCGTTTTCCAGTTTTCAGCCTCACTATTATTGATCTCCGGTACATTCATAATCGCCGGGCAAATTGAATTTCTCGTCAATAAAGATATCGGATTTGACAAAGAAAATGTAATGGTGATAGAAAGCGCACAGTCGCTTGGAAACCAGGTGGAATCGTTCAAAGAGGCATTGACAAGCAACCCGGAAATAATCAGCGCGTCCGGCAGCCGCGATTATCCCGGTGATGCCCAGGTTAACGGGCTGCAAAGGCTTGGGAGCGCTGGAAACAGAAATGCAATTTCTTTTTATGCGAATTTTGTAGATCATGAATATATCGAAACTATGGGAATGGAGGTCATATCCGGGCGCGGGTTTTCGAAGGATTTTGGTACCGACACAATGGCGGTGCTGATAAACGAGACTGCGGTGATGGTAATGGGTGCGGAAGAACCGCTTGAGGACGCACTCACAAACTCCGGAAGAACATTGTTCGATATTATCGGCGTATTGAAAGATTTTAATTTTCAATCGCTGCATTCGCAGGTGGAGCCGCTGTTTCTTAGATTAAAAAGAAACAATAGAGCAACGTATATTTCGATCAGGTGCACTCCCGGCGATCTGAACAAAAGGCTGGAAATCGTCAAAACCCAATGGGATAAATTAACCGGCGGAGTCCCGTTTAAATATTCTTTTGTGGATGAAAAA
>JADFON010000449.1 GCA_022562855.1 Candidatus Zhuqueibacterota bacterium
TATAGTCTCCGCCTACCGCCTGAGCGGCATCTTCGATGACTACAAGATTGTGTTTCTCGGCAACTTTGCAGACCGATTCGATATCAACCATTTGTCCGTAAAGATGCACAGGCACTATCGCCTTTGTTTTTGAAGTTATTGCGGACTCAATGAGCAGCGGATCGATATTATAAGTATTTTCATCTATATCTACAAAGACAACTTTCGCCCCGGAGTGGGTTATCGGTTCTGTTGTTCCTATAAACGTGTTGGACACCGTTATGACTTCATTGCCTTTTTCGATTCCAAACGCTGTCAGTGCGAGATGCAGCGCTGTTGTGCCTGAACTTGACCCGATGCAATAGGAGGTCCCGCAATAGGCAGCGAAATCGTCTTCAAATTCTTTACAGAAAACACCCTTTATAAAGGCAGTTTTGTCGATCACTTCCTTAATTTTAGCATCAACGTCCGTTTGAATTAAATTGTATTCCCGCTTTAAATCGTTAAAAGGTACGTTCATTTTTTTACCGTTTTTAAATTTACCATTCTATCGGTATCGATTTGCCCTGACTATGCATTGACATTTCGGCGGTTTCGAGAATTTTTACCACCTCGTTCCCGTGAACTCCATCGGTGAGCGGACGCTTACCGGTTCTTACACATTCTATAAAATGCAAACATTCTGCTTTGAGCGGTTCTACAAAATCGAATTGTGGAATAATGACATCGCCCCCTCTTATAAGCAGTTGAAACTCACCATAATTTTCAAAGTCCTTTAAGGCTGTATTGTTTACTTGTTTATCGACGCCTTTATCAAAGAGCTGAATCTTTGCGTCGTTGGAAACATCGTCATATACTACCATTTTTTTACTTCCTACTATCGTCATTTTGCGAACCTTATTCGGGTCGATCCAGCTTACATGAACATGGGCGCATACGGAGTTGGGAAACTCAAGAGTTAGAAATACGACATCTTCTATGTTTTTCTGAATGTATGAAAATCCTTTGGCAGTTATGCTCTCAGGCATAGTATCACCCATCAAATATAATATTATTGAAATATCATGGGGTGCAAAATTCCAGAGAGAGTTGATATCCTGCCGAATTTTGCCAAGATTTAACCGGTGTGAATAAATATAAAAAACGTCCCCAAGAACGCCGTCGTCAATATATTCCTTCAATTTTTTCACAGCGGAGTTATAGAGAAACGTGTGCCCAACCATTAATATTGCATTATTTTTTTCGGCAAGTTCGATCAGTTTGTTTCCTTCTTTTGATGATAACGCTAATGGCTTTTCAACGAGCACATGCTTGCCATGTTCAAGGGCTTTTTTTGCCATATCATAATGAAGCGCAGCAGGAGTAGCTATTACAACGGCGTCAATATCATCCCGCTTGAGGCACTCTTTATAATCTGAATATATTGATGCAGCCGGATAGATTAATTTGAATTTTTCAATAAACTGTTCACGCACCTCACCCAGGGCGGCAATATTTACTCCGGGGATATTCGCCAGGTTTCTTGTCAGGTTCGGACCCCAATAGCCATACCCAATTTGTAAGATGTTAACCGTACTGTTATTGCTTCTCATTGAATCAATCATAGGATTTTCTTATGATATATTTTTTGTCTTTATTACTAAAACTCGAAATCATTTCCGCTATGAACCCGAGCGACACAAACTGAAAGCCAACGAGTATGAGTAATATTCCCAAAAACAGCAGTGGTCTATTTCCGATTCCCTCGGCGTAAAAATACTTAAGGACGGTAAGATACATATTTATCAGAATCCCCAATGAAAATGAAATAAGACCGATTATTCCGAAGAGATGGAGCGGTCTGGAGGTATATTTAGTTAGAAATAACACGGTTAAAAGATCAAAAAATCCGGCAAAAAATCTCCATGAACCGTATTTCGTTTTTCCGTATCTTCTATTGTGATGTGTTACCTCTATTTCTGTCACTTTAAATCCATACGAATAAACAAGCGCCGGAATATAACGGTGTAACTCGCCGTAAACAGAAAGATTGTCTATTACAACTTTTCTGTAAGCCTTAAGTCCACAATTATGGTCATGCAGCCGCACTCCCGTGGTCAGGGAGGTTACGAAATTGAACAGCTTGGAGGTAATTCGCTTTATAAAAGGATCCTGCCTGTTTTTTTTCCACCCGGAAACCAGATCGTAACCTTCCTCCAATTTTTGAAGCAGGCTTATGATCTCTTTCGGTTCGTCCTGCAAATCCGCATCAATAGTAACCACGCATTCCCCTGTCGACATTTCAAATCCGGCAGAAAGCGCAGCGGATTTACCATAGTTTTTCTGGAATTGAATAATTTTTATTTCCGGAATCGA